>JAUWDL010000037.1 GCA_030608825.1 Gemmatimonadales bacterium | reverse complement strand
GAGGAAGCATGACGTTCTCGAGCGCCGAGAAGTCCCTCAGCAGATGGTGGAACTGGAAGACGAAGCCCACGAGCTCGTTGCGCAGGCGCGCCACCTCCGTGTCGACCAGTCCACTCAACCTCCGCCCGGCTATTCGGACAGCTCCGCTGGTCGGCTCGTCCAGAGCGCCGAGGACGTGCAGCAGCGTCGACTTCCCCGCCCCGCTCGGTCCCATGATCGCCAGCGTCTCGCCATGATCCACCGACAGGACCACGCCACGCAGGACCAGGAGCTCGCGGCCGTCCGGACTGAGGAAGTTCCGGCAAACGCCTTGCGCGGAGACCGCCGGCGGCGTTTCGGGGTCCGGCGTCGCGGTCCCGGGCGCAGCCGCGGCCGCTGCCGGCTCGCGCACGAGATCCGGTGCCTCGGTCACGCGCCCTCACTCATGGCGAATGGCGTCTACCGGGGAGAGCTCGGCGGCACGCCGAGCGGGATAGATCGTCGCCAGGAAGGAGATGGCGATCGATGCTGCGACGATGAGCCCCACATCCACCGGGTTCAAGTCCACCGGCAGGCGGTCGATGAAGTACACATCGCCGGGGAGCGTGATGAACTCGTAACGGTCGAGCAGATACGCGAGCGTGCCTCCGAGCGTGCTGCCGACGAGTGTGCCGATGATCCCGATGACGATCCCCTGGATCAGGAAGATCCGGAGGATGCCGTTCGCGGTCATGCCCATAGAGCGCAGGATCCCGATCTCCCGGGTCTTGTCGGTGACCACCATGATCAACGTGGAGATGATGTTGAAGGATGCGACGAGCACGATGAGCAGGAGGATGACCGCCATCGCCAATTTCTCCAGCTTGAGCGCGGAGAAGAGGCTCGCATTCTGGTGCTGCCAGTCATCGACCGCATACGGGAAGCGAAGCTCGACGTCCAGCCGCTGAGCGGTCTCTGCCGCCTTCCAGGCATCCTCGACATTGAACTCCACGCCGGTGACGCGCTCACCCAGGTTGAGCAGGCTCTGCGCCGCGGGAAGGGCGGTAAACGTCCACTTCGAGTCGTACTGGTACAGCCCGGTCTCGAAGACGCCCGTGACCTCGAACCTCCGCATCTGCGGCTGGAGGCCGGTCGGCGTCAACTCGGCGTTCTGGACGGATACGATCGTCACGATCTGGCCCGGGAAAAGGCCGTGCCGGCTCGCCAGGCCGCTGCCAACCAACAACCCGGGGTGCCCCGACTCGGTCACCTCGAAGGGCAGCTTCCCCGAGACCAGATACTCGTCCACTCTTGCCACGGCGAGCGCCTGCGCGTCGTCGGGGATGCCCTTCAACACGGCACCCTCGTTGAAGCTCCCCGGCGGCGCGAGCATGACCTCCGTATATACGAACGGGGCGGCGGAAGTGACCGAGGAATCCGCCCGAACCACATCGATCACGCGCTCCCAATCCGCCATGGAGACGTCGTCTCCGAGCCGTATCACCATGCCGTGGGGACTGGCCCCGAGGATCGCCTGCCGCAGGTCCTTCTGCAGGCCGCTCATGACCGCGATCACGACGATCAGCGCCATTACCCCCACGGTCACGCCGCCGATGGCTATCAGCGTGATCAAGGAGAGGAAGCCGCGACCCTTTCCACCCGACAGGTAGCGCCGGGCCACAAACCACTCGAGGGAGCGCCTGCGGCTCACTCCTCCGCTCCTTCGTCGGGTCGAAGAGAGGGGAACAGCGTCACCTCACGGATCGAGCCGAGGCCCGTGGCGAGCATGATGAGGCGATCGACACCCAACCCGAGTCCCCCCGTCGGGGGCAAGCCGTACTCGAGCGCCCGCAAGTAATCCTCATCCAGCGGCTGAGCCTCGAGATCCCCCGCCGCGCGGGCGCGCGCCTGTGCGCCGAAACGATCCCATTGGTCCATCGGGTCGTTGAGCTCGCTGAAGGCATTGATCAGCTCCGATCCGCCGGCGATAACCTCGAAGCGTTCCGCCAGACGCGGCTCTCCCCGCTTCGGCTTGGCGAGCGGGCTGATCTCGATCGGGAAATCATAGACGACCGTGGGCTGCAGAAGGTGTGGCTCGACACGGGCCGAGAACAGCACGTCGATCAGCTTCTCACGCGGAAGATCTTCGGCGTCGGAGCGACCGGAGGCTTCGGCCTCGCGCCGCAGCTCCTCCAGACCTGCCTCCAGGGGATCGACTCCGCCGTACTCGAGAAGCGCGTCCCGATACGTGATCCTCTGCCACGGGGCCCCCAGCCGGATGAGCGTCCCCTCGTACTCCCTCTCGGTGACCCCCAGGACCTTCTCGATCGCCGTCGACACCATGCTCTCGGCCAGCTCGATCATCCCCTCGTAGTCCGCGAACGCCTGGTAGAGCTCGAGCATGGTGAACTCGGGGCTGTGGGTCCGATCGATGCCCTCGTTCCGAAAGTTCTTCCCGATCTCGTAAACGCGGTCGAGGCTCCCTACGATCAGGCGCTTCAGGTAGAGCTCATCGGCGATCCTCAGGTAGAGGGTGGAATCCAGCTCGTTGTGGTACGTGGTGAACGGCCGGGCGAACGCGCCGCCGTACAGCGGCTGGAGAATCGGCGTCTCGACCTCCAGAAAATCCCGATCCTCGAGAAAGCGCCGCAGCTCGCGGATGATCCCGGCTCGCGCCACGAAGATCTCGCGCACACCCGGGTTGACCGCCAGATCCGCGTACCGTTGCCGGTATCGTGCCTCCGGGTTCGCGAAGCCGCTGTGCACGACCCGCTCGCCGTCCTCGGTGATCTCTTCCTTGCCGAACGGAAGGGGACGCAGCGTCTTCGCGAGTAGCACCAGACCCTCGGCGCGGACGGTCACTTCGCCCGTCCTCGTCCGAAACAGGGGTCCCGTCACGCCCACCCAGTCCCCGAGATCCAGGAGGTCCAGAAGGTCGGAATCCATGTCCGCCAGAAGATCGCGCTTGAAGTAGACCTGGAGGCGCCCGCTCCGGTCGCCGAGGTGACCAAAGGCGCTGCCTCCCAGATCACGGTAGGAGAGAACGCGGCCGGCGACGCTGACGTGCGGCCCTTCCTCCCCCTCGTCGCTCTCGAAGGCGCCGAGCGCTTCGGGGAGCGTGTGCGTGCGGTCGAAGCCGTAGGCGTACGGCGCGACGCCGAGATCCTCGAGCCGGGCCAGCTTCGCGTAGCGATCGCGAACCGGCTTCGGCCTGTCCGCCGACGCGTACCAGCAGTCCCTGCAGAGACCGTCCCGCAACGCCGCCTCTTTGCCGCATCCGGAGCAGCTGCCCAGCACGCTGGGCGCCAGGCTGCTCACGAGCCTGCCCCTCCGTTCTCCCTGAGGAACGCCTCGATGAAGTCGTCGATCTTCCCGTCCAAGACCGCGTTCACGTTCCCGATCTCGACGTTGGTGCGGTGATCCTTGACCATCGTGTAGGGCTGGAGAACGTACGAGCGGATCTGGCTGCCCCAGGCGATCTCCTTCTTGGTGTCCTCCAGGACGCGACGCTCCACCTCCCGCTCCTCGACGGCCCGCTGGTAGAGGGCGGCGCGGAGCATCTTCATCGCCTTCGCCTTGTTCTTGTGCTGGCTGCGCTCCTGTTGGCAGGAGACCACGATCCCCGTCGGCTCGTGCGTAATCCGTACGGCGGAGTCCGTCTTGTTCACATGCTGGCCGCCGGCTCCAGAGGCACGGAAGGTGTCGATGCGGAGCTCCTCTTCATCCACCTCGACCTCGATGTCGTCCTCCACGACCGGATACACGAAGACCGAAGCGAACGACGTATGACGGCGTCCCTGTGAATCGAACGGCGAGATGCGGACCAGTCTGTGAACGCCTCGCTCCGCGCTCAGGTAGCCGTAGGCGTCACTCCCTCGGATCTCGACGGTCACCGACTTGATGCCTGCCTCGTCGCCGGGAAGCAGGTCCAGGACGTCCACGCTGAACCCTCGCGATTCCGCCCAGCGGCTGTACATGCGGAGCAGCATCTCGGCCCAATCCTGCGACTCGGTGCCGCCCGCGCCGGGATGGATCGTCAGCAGGGCATCTCGGTGGGTATCCGGGCCGCTGAGCATGTTGCGCAGCTCGAGCTCGCCGAGCTGCCGCTCGACCGCCGCGCTCTCTGACTCGACCTCGGCGAGGAGCTCCGGGTCGGGCTCCTCACTCAGCAGCTCGGCCAGCTCGAGGAGATCATCGAGCTTGCTCGAGATCCTGCTCCACGGCCCGGTCCACTCCTTGAGCTGCTTGGTTCGCTCGATGGTGCTTCGCGCCGCGTCTGGCTGGTCCCAGAAATCCGGGCGCGCCATCTCCTTGTCCAGCTCCTCGAGGGCGCTCAGCTTCTCCGGGATCTCAAAGGAACCTCCCCAGGTCGTCGAGGCGCGTCCTCTGCGCCTCCAGACCTTCCACACTGCCGGTCGTCTCCGCCATCTCCGCTCTCCGCCTCAAGGGCGCCGCTCACGCGACGCCGTCGTTCATCCTGTTCCTGGCCGCTTCCTGATCGTCGAGGCCTTCCCTACACCGCTGCTGCCGCCCCGGTGCCGCCGGGTGAGCGACCGCGCGTCGATCGGTGATCCAGCAGCTCGAAATCGATCCGTCGCCCCTCTCTGTCGACCCGGGCGACCTGCACCCGGACGGAATCGCCGAGCTGGTAGGCGCGCTTGCGGCGGCGCCCGACGAGCGAGTGGCTGGTCTCGACGAAGTGGTAGTAATCGTCGGCGAGGGAACTCACGTGCACCAGCCCTTCCACGTGGTAATCGTCAAGCAGCACGAAGAGGCCGAACGCCGTCACACCGCTGATCGTGCCTGAGAAGTCATCCCCCAGATGTCGCTCCATGAACTCGACCTTCATCGCGTCGACCGAGTCCCTCTCCGCTTCCACGGCTCGCCTCTCGCTCTGCGAGGAAGCGAGCGCGATCTCAGCGAGGCTCTCCCGACTCGTGGAGCGCGCTTTCGACCGATCACGCAGATAGGCCTTCAGCTGCCGGTGCACGCTGAGATCCGGGTATCGCCGGATCGGAGAGGTGAAGTGGGCGTAGGCCTCGGAAGCGAGGCCGAAGTGGCCCAGGTTCTCGGCGTCGTACCGCGCCTGGCTCATGCTCCGGAGAGCCACGGTGCTGACGAGCTGGTCCTGCGCTGTTCCCTCCATGGCACCGAGCAGCTTCGCGAGATCGCGGGGTCGCACCCTACCCTTCGGGAGGTGGTGGCCGAAGGTGGCGGCCAGGGTGCGTAACCCCTCCAGCTTCCGCTCGGCGGGCTCCTCGTGGACCCGATAAATGAGGGGAAGGCGCTCGCGCTCGGCGAATTCGGCGACCGCTTCGTTGGCCAGTATCATGAAGTCTTCAATCAACATATGCGCCGGCAGACGAAGCACTTTCTGGATGTCCGTGGGCTCGCCGCAGGCGTTCAGGATGACCCTCGACTCCGGGAGGTCGAAGTCGATGCTCCCTCGCGAGCGCCGGCGCTCCCGTAGTTGACGGCTTAAGGCGTCGAGCGTCGCGAGGGCCTCCTTCAGCTCGGACGATGCCTCGCCTCCGCCGTCCAGGATCTCCTGCGCCTCTTCGTAGGCAAGGCGGAAGCGGCTTCGGATGACGCTCGGGGCGAACCGGACCTCATCCACCTGGCCTGAATCGTCCAGGGTGAAGATGGCGGAGAAGGCCAGCCGGTCCGCGTCCGGGACGAGCGAGCAGAGATCCGTCGACAGCGCGTGCGGCAGCATCGGAATGACGCGGTCCACGAGATAGACGCTCGTTCCGCGCTCCCTCGCCTCCTGGTCGATCGCGCCGGCCGGCCGGACGTAATGCGAGACGTCGGCGATATGTACGCCGACCTCCACCCTTCCGTCCTTCAGGCGGCGAGCCGAGAGCGCGTCGTCGTGGTCCTTGGCGTCGGCAGGGTCGATCGTGAAGACAAGGCGGTCTCGGAAGTCCTCGCGCCCCTTCAGGTCGTCCTCCCCGATCCCCTCCCTCTGGATCCGATCCGCCTCCGCCTCGACATCGGAGGGGAACTCCAGAGGGAGCCGATGGCCATGCAGGATGGCGAGGACGGTGACCGCCGGATCCTCTGGCGAGCCCAGCACCCGAACCACCCTTCCGACCGGTCCGGGACCACCCTCGCCCCAATCCTCGATCGAGACGACGACCATCTGGCCGTGTTCGGCATCTGCCTCCGCGCCCGGGGGCACGAACGCCTCGATGTCCAGCCGCGGCTCCTGGGTCGACACGAATCCGTAGCTGTGTCGCTTCCGGTACACGCCGACGATCTGGCTCCGAGCCCGCTCGAGAATCCGGATGACGCGGCCCTCGGGGTTCTTGCGTCTGGTCCTGTGCTCGACGCGAACGAGCACGCGATCACCCTCGACGGCCGTGTTCCGCTCCCTCGACGGGATGAAGACATCCGGCACGTCTCCCTCGGACAGGAGGAAGGCATCCCCGGATCGCGTCACCTGGATCGCGCCACTCACGAGGTCCAGGTGATCGGGGACGGCATAGCGTCCCTTGCGCTGACGCACCACGCGACCGGAGCGCTCCAGCTCCCCGAGTCCTCGCTTGAAGCGGGCGTACTTCTCCCTGCTGCGGATACCAAGGCCGCGTGCGATCTCCTGGGGACGGAGAGGCCGGCCCGCTTCGTCTCGCAGATAGCGGACGATCTCGTCGGTCACGGACGGCTTCTTCGGACGCTTCTTGCTCACCACGAGGCCCGGAGGGTCGGGACGAGGGGATCTGAGGGGCGGAGGTCGATCGGCGCCGGGACGGTCAGAAGCTCTCGGCCTCGTCGATCAGCATGATCGGGATCTCGTCCTCTATCCGGTACCGGAGGGAGCAGGCATGACAGAGGAGCGCGTCCTCGTCTTCCCGGTACTCGAGATCACCCTTGCACTTCGGGCAGACGAGGATCTCCAGCAATCGTTCGTCCAGTGGCATCAAGCCTCCGGTGCCGTGCGTATCAACGGGTTCGGCGAGTGCTCCGGCGAGACCGAGCTCACGTCTTCGGCCGGAACCCGAGGAGCTTAAGCGCGCCCTCGCGCCTCCGCCAGTTCCGAAGCACCTTCACCCGAAGATCGAGGTAGACCCTCCTCCCCGTGAACTCCTCGATCTTCATGCGCGCCTCGGTTCCGATCCGGCGTATCATCTTCCCGCCCGACCCGATCACGATCCCTTTCTGGGACGGCCTCTCTACGTGGATCACCGCGTCGATGTAGACGGGCTTCTTCTCGTCCTCCGGCTCGCGGTACTCCTCTATCGTCACGGCCGTCGCGTAGGGGACCTCCGCCGACAGACGCTCGAACGCGGTTTCCCGAATGATCTCCGCCACGAAGAACCGCACCGGGGCCACCGCCAGATCCTCCGGCGGGTAGAACGGCTGGGAGAACGGAAGACGGCGCAGAACCTCGGCCTTGAGCTCCTCCACGCCCATCCCCTCGGTCGCCACGGTGGGAACGAGGACGTCCCAGGGCGAGCCGTCGAGCCGCGCCTGGAGATCCCGCAGCTCCTCCGGCGTCACCCTATCCACCTTGTTCAGGCAAAGAACCCAGGGTCGATCCGCGCGCGCAAGCTGGCCCACGGTCGAGGTCCCGGGCGGGCCCTCGGAAGATGGCGCGTCGTCCGACCGAGCCAACGTGAGGGCGTGTTCCACGCTCGGGGCGTAGCCGGCGTCAGCGATGTAGAGCACAAGATCCGCGTCGGCGATCGCCCTCTCAGCCTCCGCGCGCATCCGTTCCTGGAGCAGGTATCGTGGCTCGAGCAGCCCCGGCGTATCCACGAAGACGGCCTGGTGGCCTTCGTCGGAGTAGATCCCCAGGAGCCGCTGGCGCGTCGTCTGCGCTTTCGGCGTGACAATGCTGAGCTTCTGGCCGATGAGCCGGTTGAGGAGCGTGGACTTGCCGACGTTGGGAAGTCCGGCGATGGCGCAGAATCCCGCTCGAAACGCGCCGGGCTCGCTCAGAGCTCGCTCAGGGTCCGCAGACACGGTTGCGGCCGCGACTCTTGGCCACGTAGAGAGCCTGATCGGCGTGCCCGATCAACTCCTCATAGGTGGAGCCGTTGTCGGGGAAGCAGGCCAGGCCGGCGCTGATCGTCAAGCTCCCCGCTGGCTGGATCTCTTCGTCCGGGAAGCGATGCGTCTCGATGTGGCGGCGCAGCCGCTCCATCACGTCGAGCGACTCCAGACCGGTCGTGTTCACCATCACGAGCGCGAACTCCTCGCCTCCGTAACGCGCGAAGAAATCGCTTTGGCGCATCTGCACGGTGATGACTTTGGCCAGCTCTCGCAGCAGCGCGTCGCCGGCCGGGTGACCCAGCGTGTCGTTGTAGTTCTTGAAGTAGTCGACGTCGATCATGGCGACCGTACAGGCGCCGCCGTACCGCCGGATCCGGTCCAGCTCCGCCACCATGATCCGCTCGAACTCCCTGCGGTTGGGCAAGCCGGTGAGTGGATCGGTAAGCGCCTGCTCCGTGAGCTCCCGTCTGAGCTCCCGGGCTTCCGCACGCTCCTGAAGCAGGCGCTGGAAGACCATGCCGGCGTAGACGCAAATCCCGAAGAATACGCCTGCGACGATCACCTCGAAGGCGAAGGACGGCAGTTGGTCTCGGTTCGCCAGGAGCCGGGCCGCGACGAGATAGCCGGCCGCCATC
>JAUWDL010000209.1 GCA_030608825.1 Gemmatimonadales bacterium | reverse complement strand
ACGCGGTCGCCCTCCCAGATCTCCCCGTCCCGCGTTCGCACGCCCGCCACCCGACCGTCTCGCGTCAAGACCTCAACGACCTCGGAGCCCGTGACGACCGCTCCGCCGTAGCCGCGGATCCGCCCGGCCAGCTCCTGAACGAAGCGGAGCGGATTGCACGTCGCCGCCTCCGGATAGAAGGCCCCGCCGAGGAGACCGCTCTTCAGGGCCGGCTCCCGCTCCTGCAGCGCCTCCGGCGCAAGGAACTCGGTCCGAAAGCCCGCCGCCCGCGCCATCGCCGCTTCCGCCTCCACCTCTTCCCGCCCCTGCTCCGTGCGGAAGACCTCGTAGTACCCGTCGGGTCGGTAGTCGCAGTCGAGCTCCTCTTCCTCCACCAACCGGTCGAAGAGCGGCCGGGTGGCGTGACCGAGGGGCTCCAGGACGCGCATGTTCGCCTCCAGCCGCTCCTGCGTGGAGTTGGAGCGGAAATCCCTCAGCCACTTCACGAGGCCCGGATCCCACCTCGCCGGGATGTAGAGCGGGCTCACCGGGTCCAGGAGCCACCGGACGGCCTTCTTGAGGGCCACCGGACGGTTCATGGGCGGGTGGCCGGGCGAGATCGTGCCGGCGTTGCCGAAGGACGCGCCGCTGCCGATCTCGTCCCTCTCCAGCACGGTCACGGGCGATCCGCGCTTGGCGAGGAAATAGGCGCAGCACACGCCGATCACGCCCCCGCCGACGACGATCGTGCGCTTCACGCGCTCACTCCCCCTTACACGAGTACCAACTGTCACCGACGGCGATGTCGACCTTGAGAGGGACGTCCAGATCGGCCGCGCCCTCCATCTCCTCCCTCACGACTTGTGAGATCTCCTCCGCGAGGTCCGAACGAACCTCGAAGAGCAGCTCGTCGTGCACCTGGAGGAGCATGCGCGCCGCACCCTCGTGCTCGGTAGTCAAGCGCTGGTGAAGGCGGATCATCGCCACCTTCATGAGGTCGGCAGCCGTGCCCTGGATCGGCGAGTTCGTCGCGGTGCGCTCCCCGTAGCCCCGCATGCCGGGATTCTTCGAGCGGATCTCCGGAATGTACCGCCGCCGGCCGTTCAGCGTCTCCACGTAGCCCTGCGTGCGGGCGCGCTCCTTCATCTCCTCGAGGTAGTCACGCACACCGCTGAAGCGCTCGAAATAGGCGTCGATGAACTCGCGTGCCTCCGTGCGACCTATTCCGAGCTGAGCGGCGAGCGCCACCGGTCCCTGTCCATACATGGTGGCGAAGTTGATCGTCTTCGCCCGGCCTCTCATCTCCGGCGTTACCGCCGCGGAATCCACCCCGAAAATCACGGCCGCGGTCTCGCGATGAATGTCCCGATCCTCGTTGAACGCTTGCACGAAAGCGGGGTCGGCCGAGAGGTGGGCCATCACCCGGAGCTCGATCTGCGAGTAGTCCGCACCGACGAAGAGCCAACCGTCCTCCGGCACGAATCCCTTTCGGATCTCGCGACCGAGCGTGCTCCGGATCGGGATGTTCTGCAGGTTCGGATCGTAGGAGGCGAGACGGCCGGTCGTCGCGACGATCTGGCTGAAGTTGGTGTGGATCCGCCCGGTCTCGGAATCGACCAGGCGAGGCAGCTTGGAGACGTAGGTGCCATCCAGCTTGTCCAGCTCCCGATGCTCGACAATCAACCGGGGGATCTCGTGGCCCTGCTCGGCCAGCGCCATGAGGACGCTCTCGTCGGTGGAGGGACCCGTCTTCGTGCGCTTCAGGACCGGCAGCTCGAGCTTGTCGAACAGGAACTCCCGGAGCTGCGGGACCGATCGGAGGTTGACCTCCTCGCCCGCGATCTTGAAGATCTCCTCCCGGATGAGGGCGATGTCCCGCCGCAGCTTGCTGGAAAGCTTCTCGAAGAACGGCGGGTCGATGAGAATCCCCGCACTCTCCATCGCCGCTAGAACGGGAATCAGGGGAAGCTCGATCGTCTCGCAGAGATCGAGCATCTCATGCAGGCGGAGGTCTTCTTCCAGGACGTCCGCCAGTCGAAGCGCGTAATCCGCCTCCTCTGCCGCGGCCGGTCCGAGCTCCTCCACCGGCAACTCGGCGAGGTCCGCCCCGGCGCGCCGGCCTCCGGAGGTCAGCGTGTGGCCGAACCGCTCCATGACCAGCAGGTCCAGGTCGTGTTGGCGCTTGCCCGGATCCAGGCAGTAGGAAGCGAGCGAGGTGTCCAGGGCCAGCCCATCGGGCGGCGCTCCCGCTCGCTCCAGCAGATGGAGGGCGTACTTGAGGTCGTGCCCGACCTTGGGGAGATCCGGATCCGCCAGCAGCTCACGGAGCGCTCCGAGGCCGGGATCGTCGGAGGTGCCGAGAGAAGGAAGGTTCGCGGGGAGCTCCTCCGGATCGTCGAACCTCAGCACGGGGTTTCCGCTCTCGTCCCTGGCGATCGTCGGAGGAACGTGCCCAAAGGGCAGGTACCAGGCACGACCGGGGCGAGCGGCGACCGCCAGACCGACAAGGTCGGCCCGCATGGGGTCGACCGCCGAGCCGACGACGGCGATCGAGATCCGGCCGGCCTTCCGCACCTCCTCCACGACCTCGCTCACCTCGCCGGGATCCTGGATCACGCGGTGATCGGATTCGGGCTGGGCCTCCTCGTCGGCCGAGGCCAGCTCGCGCGCCAGCGAGTGGAACTCCAGCTCGAGAAAGAGCTGACGGAGGCGCTCCCGATCGGGCGGCTGCCGCGCCAGAGGGCCGAGCTCGAGCTCGATCGGCACATCCGTCCTGATCGTCACGAGGTCTCGTGACAGTCTCGCCTGATCGGCGTGCCCGCGGAGGGCGTTCCTGGCCCGCTTCGGGCTCACCTCCTCGACCCGCTCGATGATGTCGTCCAGCGAGTCGAACTGGGCCAGGAGCGCGGTGGCCGTCTTCTTCCCGACGCCCGGAACCCCGGGAACGTTGTCCGAGCTGTCCCCCAGCAGCGCCAGGTAGTCGGTGACCTGGTGGGGCGGAACCCCGAGGCGGTCGGCGGCGTTCGCCGGCGTCACCCACTCCTCGTCCACGGCGGCCGGTCCGCGGCGGCCCGGGTTGAGCAGGTGGGTGTCGTCGCCGATCAGCTGATAGAAGTCCTTGTCTCCCGACACGATCACCGTGCGCAGACTCTCCCCTCCGGCCTGCGCGGCGAGCGTGCCGATCACATCATCCGCCTCCCATCCCGGCACCTCGAGAACGGGGATGCGGAACGCCTCGACGAGACTCCGGCAGCGTGGGAGCGACGCCTCGAGCTCGTCGGGCATCTTCTCTCTCGTCGCCTTGTACTCCGGGTGCACCTCCGTGCGGAAGGAGTCGCCGGCGTCGAACACGACGCCGATATAGTCCGGCTCGTGGTCCTCGAGGAGCCGCATCAGGAAACGGGCGAGACCGTAGGGCGCCGAGGTGTTTTCACCGCTGGACGTCGTGAGCGGCCGGCTGATCATGGCATAAAACGCGCGGTAGATCAGGGCGTAGCCGTCGATCAGGAAGAGGGTGCGGCGATCGGCTGACCGGGTCGGCTCGCTCACCTGCGGCTCGCTGCGAGGGTGGAGGGAAGAGGCGCTCGGGGGACCCGCGGCGGAGGGACGCCGGTATCCCGGCCGCGCGACCTTCGGAACTTCGGCGGCTTCTCAAACGGCGACGCCCCGGTGTGGGCCTGACCCATGCCGGGGCGCCTACATCATCTAAACGGGCGCAGGTTCGTCACCCGTCGCGTGCCGCTACGCGCGGGTTACGTTCAAAGCATGGAGGCCCTTGTCGCCCTGCTCCAATTCGAACTCCACGTCCATACCCTCGGCCAGCGTCTTGTACCCGTCCATTTGAATCGCGCTGTAGTGGACGAACACGTCCTCGCCGCCCTCGGGCAGCTCAATGAAGCCGTACCCCTTGGCGTCATTGAACCACTTCACCTTACCTGTTGCCATCTGACCGGGTCCTCCTGCTGTGCGGTGGGAAACTT
>JAUWDL010000077.1 GCA_030608825.1 Gemmatimonadales bacterium | reverse complement strand
CAGTTTCCGCACTGGAAGGACTTCGTAAAAAGCAGCCTGCGTGCTGCGGAAAGCACCGGTTCGGGAATCTCGCTGGAAGAAGCCCGCCTCCCGGCCGGCCGCCTGCGAGGTGAGCACGAGCGCGCATTGCCAGCGGTTCGGAAAATGGGCCAGGTGAATCCGCTCGTCGCTCTTGGAGAAGGAGATCCCCAATCTGGGGTGGGCATGATACCACCCGACGAGCGTCCGCTCGTGCGCGCTCACCTTCATGCTGAGCGAGAGCCAAAACTCCCTGAACCGGGCAAGGTCGGCTGGATCTTCGCTCTCCGGCATCGAGTGCGGGGCTGGATGCGCCTCCTCGATCGACAGGTATGACGTGTCCGACTCGGGGCAGCGGGCGAGCCGGCCCGAGAAGATGCCGTACCCCTCGCCGCCGCCGGGCGCCGAGAGATGCTTCGCGATCTCCCTCAGGGCCGATTGCCAGACGAAAAGGTCCATGTCGCGGGCTTCCGCGGGCTCGGCCGAGTCCCAGGACTTGGGTGTCCAGAGGACCGAGCTGGCTATCGGCTTTCGGACGGCCGGGAGTGAGAGCTCGACGCCGTTGTCCGAGGCTTCGGGCGGCGTTGGCTCTTCCCCGCCTACCTGATCCTGCCCCCACCATTCTGCCATTTGCCTCACGCTATCACGTGATACAACCGTGATGTACAGCGTTTCAATGCTGATTCCAGCGGCTGACAAAAGGACGGTTGGGCATACAGGCGGGACACATTATGCTAGTAATCGGGAGATCCGGAGTCAACCCGAGCCGACGCCATCGGTGACTCGTGCGATTCACGACGAGGCCGCTACGGCAGCCGAGTCCCGCCCCCGACGACCGGTCGGCCAGCCGCGAAGGTGACCTCCTGCATCAACCATACGGGCGTCGCGCGATCGTGGTTCAGCGCCGGCGTCCTATGGTGATGCTCTCGTCGATCTCGAACACCGCCACCATCGGCGTGGCCGGCCTCGTGATGGCTCCCGGTGGACGTGGAATCTGGACGTCGGGAGGCAGATCGAGAGCGAGCAACGCCTCGTCCCTGGTTCTCAGGTCGGGAGCGCGGAGACCCGGTAGGAATGAGCCGATGGCCGCCCTGGTTCCCTGGCGATAGCTCGACTCGCTCGTCAACCGACGTAATCCACACGGGCGGGGATAACTCGATGGCGGAAGCCGGACTCCTTTCTGATCCTGGACAACAAGGATTTGTGGATTTCTATCCACAAGTTGTCCACAATTCCTGAGAACCGTTTTTGCTAAAAACTAGATCAAAAGGCTAGCACGGCTCGGGTCAGCTGATGCTCGGACCTAAGGCTATCAAATGAGCATCGGGGGATAGGCTGAGGGTGAGCGTCTCGCCCAACGGAGTGGCGCCTGGGTGCGACATGGTACCCAGATGTACTCAGCCCCCGCGCACTCCGAAGAGTGTCGGGGGCTGAGAGGACGATTGACTTACTCTTGCGAGTAAACCCGTCTGCCTTCTAGCAATTCAGTCTCGGTCGATTGCGCTTCTCTTTCGAGACCACACCGATCTGGTACCAGCTTCACCCGATCCGCGGTTCGGCGTCTGTTTTCCGGGCCGAAGCCCTTCGGTTTATCGCCAGTCGGGCGACCGGTGCTTCTGCCAGAGGGTGCGGCGATCCGGCTCGCCGGTGCCTCCTCCTTGAGCACACCCAATGATAAAAAAAATCTTTTTGTTGTGCAACCCCCTTGGCGGGGCAATGAGTGTTTTTCTAAAGTTTCGTAACGGTCATCCTTGTGCCAGGCGGCCGACCGGCATCCATTCGGATCGATTTTGGCACGAGAGCGGCTCGTGCTTCCTCAGCACTCCGCCACGCGCGTCACCACGCCTCTACCGTGTACGTTGTTGCTGCGGTTCGCATCGGGCAGCATGCCGCGCGGATCGATGTGCACCGTCCGCACGTTCTTCCCCTCGAACTCGACGGTGTACGTGTCGCCGTCGCGCCAGATGTCCACCGGCAGCCTGCGGCACTCGTCAGTCCCGTCACGAAACACGAAACGGACCTCCATGGGCATCACGGCGTCGCCGCGATTCCGGATGGTCACGGTGCTGTTCCCGTCCTGCCGGATGACATCCGTAACCGCCTGATCCAGGTAGCCGTTGCCGTAAAACCACGAGTTCCAGTACCAATCGAGGTCCTCGCCGGATGCGTCCTCCATCGTCCGAAAGAAGTCGGCGGGCTGAGGATGCTTGTAGGCCCAGCGCTCGATGTACGTCGTGAACCCGGCGTCGAAGACGTCAGGGCCCAGCACGTACTCACGCAACAGATAGAGCACCATCCCCGGCTTTGTGTATCCGAGGAAACCGAGTTGGTCCTCACTCAGATCATCGGGCGCCGTCATGATCGGCTCGGCCAGATCCTCGGATCGGGTGAGCCTCGCGCTGTTTCTCGGTAGCACGGGATCGGCCGGCCACGCATCGGCGCCCCCGTAGTCCGTCAGCGAGTAGTGGTTCATGAAGGTGTCGAACCCTTCATCCATCCACGCGTAGCGACGCTCATCGGATCCGACCAGCATCGGAAACCAGGTGTGAGCGATCTCGTGATCCGTGACGAGGAACAGCCCGAGCCCGCGAGCCTCGACCGAGCAGAAGACGATCATTGGGTACTCCATCCCAAGCGCCGTCCCCGCCACGTTGATCGCCACCGGGTACGGATACCTGTACCACTCGGAGTAGAACTCCAGCGCGTGGAGGACGTATTCCGTCGACATCTCCCATCCCGGTATGGGAGGACCACGCCCACCGGCCCCCAGACCCTCCTGGGGATAGAACGACATCGCGAGGATCCCGTCCCAGCTGCCGGCATCCCAGATGAACGCCTTGGAGCCGGCCCAGGCGAAGTCGCGCACGTCCTCGGCGCGGAACTTCCAGGTGAGAGGGCCCGTCCCTATCGGCCGATACTCCTCCTTGCCCACGTGGTCCTTCTCTATGATCGGAACGGTCACGGAGCTCCTGCTCGCCAGCTCCAACCTTTGTCGCTGGTCAGCCGTCAGGACCTCCTCCGGGTTCTGCAGCTCACCGGTGGCGGCGACGATGAAGTCTCGCGGAACCGTGATCTCGACGTCGAAATCGCCGAACTCCAGGTAGAACTCTCCCTGCCCGAGATAGGGCATCGCGTTCCAGCCGGTGACGTCGTCGTAGACGAACACTCTCGGATACCACTGGGCGAGCTCGTAAACCGTACCCTTCCTCACCTTGAGGCGACCCATCCGGTCGGCGCCCGACTCGGGGATGGTGAACGAGAAGTCCACCTCGATTTCCAGCTCTCCGCCTACGGGCTGCACCGGCCGGTCGAGCTGGATCTCCATCATCGTGCCGTCGATCTCGTACGGGACGTCGAGCGGAACCTCGTCTCGAATGACGGCGACCCGCTCGATGTCGTAGCCGCCGCCCTCGAACATCCCCTGGAATCTGACGTCGCCAGCCTCCTCTTCCATCCGAGCCGCTCTTTCCGATCCGCGGCTGTCTGGTCGGAAAAGGTTCTGGTCGAGCTGGAGCCAGATCGACGAGAGGGAGTCCGGGCTGTTGTTCGTGTACGTGACCTTCTCGCTGCCGGTGATCCGATGGGTCTCGGGATCCAACGCCACCTTGATCTCGTAGCTCACAGCCTGCTGCCAGTAGGAAGCGCTCGGAGCGCCGGAAAGCGTTCGGAACTCGCCCGGAGAGGGTACGTCGACGGGCCGAAATATCCCGCCGGCAGCCAGTTCCTCTGCGGCTTCCGCGGCCTCCTCTGTCTGGCCCTCGCCGGCCGGAACCGAACCGGCCGCAGCCTGCAGCGAGTCGGGTGGGGCCTGCCCCAGCGCGTCGGGAACGGCGGCCGAAATGCTCAGCGCCGCAAGAGCCGCGAAAAGGAATGCGAGTCGGGTCGTTGGCTTCATCCTCTATGTCCTGATCCTCTGGGGCCCTGTCAAAATCCGGCGCGTCATGTTGGCTTCGTGTACACAGAACGCTTCGGGTTCGATCCGAGTTGCGCGTTACCCCGCGAGAGCTGATGCTGTCTTCTTGACGACCTCCGAAGACACCCGGTAACAGGAGACGCGGAGCGGCGGATGAGCGGCCGTTGGATGACCGGCGGGATCCACCTCTTGCCACAGCCCCTCGCGCAAGCGCTGTGGATCGCACTGCTCATCTCGACGAGCTGCAGCCGAGCCGACGGACCGGGCGAGAGATCGGGAGGCGGCGAGGGCTCCACCGGCGATACGGGCGATCCGGCGAGTTACCTGTACGTGTGGGCCGCGGACGACGATGAGTCGGAGAGCGATTTCTTGGCCGTTATCGACGTGCGGCGCGACTCCCCGACCTATGCCGAGGTGATCACGACCCTCGCCGTCGGCTTCGGCGGCCGGGCTCACCACACCGAACACGCGATGCCCGAGGGCGGGATCCTTCTCGCCAACGCGTTCGACGCGGGCCTCACCTTCCTCATCGATTTCAACGAACCCGAGGCTCCCTCCATGGCGGGCTACTTTGCGGAAGCTGGCGAATACCACCATCCGCACAGCTTCGAGCGCCTCGCGAACGGGAACATCCTCGCCACGTTTCAGAGACGGTCTCGGCCGGGCGGCGGCTCCGTGGAGACGGGAGGCCTGGTCGAGCTGGATCCGTCCGGCGTCCCGATCCGCTCGGGGAGCGCCGCCGTCCCCGAGTTGGATCCCACCATCCGACCCTACAGCCTCTGCGCCGTCCCCGGGCTCGACCGCGTCGTTACCACCAGCACGGACATGGCCGGCGTACTCAATCCGGCGGTGCAGGTTTGGCGACTCTCGGATCTCTCCCTACGAAGCACGGTCGTTCTGGAGCCCGGCGCTCTGGGATCCGAGCACCTGGGCACGGCCGAGCCCAGGCTGCTGGCCGACGGGCGGACGGTGCTCGTCTCGACGTTCTCCTGCGGCCTCTACAAGCTCGACGGCCTGGAGGAGGAGCCAACGGCCGAGCTCGTGTACGCGTTCCCGCAGCGGGAGGGTACGTACTGCGCGCTTCCCGTCGTGACGGAGCGGTTCTGGATTCACACGGTTCCGGCCGAGCACGCCCTCGTGACCCTGGACATCACCGATCCCGACCGGCCGGTGGAGGTCGCCCGACTGACGCTCGAGCCGGACGACGTGCCGCACTGGATCAGCTTGGAGCCGGGCGGCGGACGGATCGTGATCACGGGGTACGCAGGACTGGCCGGCCGGGTGTTGCTCGCTCGGTTGGATCACGAGACCGGTGAGCTGGAGCTGGAGGAGGGCTTCCGGGAGCCGCTGGCAGGGCGCCCGGGAGTGGATCTGCGTCGCGCCAGCTGGCCTCACGGAGACACCGGGCCGGCCGCTCCGCACGGGGCCGTCTTCAGTCGCAACTGAGCGGCGCCGGATCGGTGTCCGTCAGCTTCCCGGCGCGATCGCCAATGGCCATTGCGGGCGGGCGGCGTCGGCCTCATCCTCCGGTCACACCTCGCTGTGACGCGTAAAGTACGAGCCCCCAGACGCCCGGAGCTGCCTATGCGCCCCATCCATCGCAGTCCGAAGCTGTTCGTCTCGCTCTTCGTCCTGATCCTGATCGCCCCCCCTCCGACGTTGGCCCAGGCACCGACCGCCGAAGCACAGGTCGCGGCGGCCACCCTTCCTCTGCCTGATGAGATGCGGGCCGACGCCACGGTGATAGGGTGGAACGAGTCGGGCGAGCGCACCGATCTTCGCGAAGGCACCAACGGCATGATTTGTATCGCGGACGAGCCCGACAACGAGCGTTTCAGGGTGGTGTGCTATCCCGAGGCGCTTCATCCCCTGCTCTCGCGCAGCCGAGAGCTGCGTGAGGAGAACCTGGAGGAGGCAGAGAGAGACCGGCGCCTCGAGGAAGAGGTCGAGGCCGGCAAAGTCGTGCTACCCGAGCAGCCGGCCGTGCTTCACGTGATCGACGGGCCGGCGGGCAGCTACGATCCGGCCACCGGGCAGGCGAGCGGCGAGGTCAGCCAGCTTCGGATCATCTTCACGCCCTATCAAACCGCCGAGGCGATGGGCCTTCCGACGGAGCGCCAGGACAGCATGCCGTGGGTGATGAACTCGGGGAAGCTGTTCTCCCACATCATGATCGTTCGCGAGGACGCCGAGGCAGGAGAATAGCCTTCCCGAAGGCGCGCTTCTCGGGCGGCGGGCGCAGGAGCCCACCACGCGATCGGCTCTACTCGCCGCCAGGGAGCTCGCTGGGATCGAGTCCGCAGGCACTGGCCGCGTAGTGTCGGAGCGTACCGTCGACCATCCCCGAGATTTCCTCGTACGCCTTCACCTGACGGTACGGCACCTCACGCCAGCGTGCGACGACCCGTGACATGAGCAGGTGCGCGCTGTCGATGCTCGTGTAGTGCGTGTTCAGCTCCTCACAACCGGCTTCGCCGCTCTCGAATGCGGCCCTCACGATCTCGTATTCTCCGATGAGGAACGCGAGCTCTCCCTGAAGTCGTGTGAACTCGAGCACTTCCCGCGTGATGGTCCTGCTCGCACCCCCGTCGCTCCCCGCAGCCTCGCCCGACGGTTGTGATTCGAGACTCGAAGAGGAGCCTTCCACGTCGGGCTCGGTCTCCGGAACGCCGTCGGGCTCGGTCTCCGGAACGACGTCGGCGTCCTGCTCCCCTGATGGCTCCTCCGTGAGCGCGGCTCCGCTTGCGGCATCGATCCCGGACCCGGCGGTGGCGGTCGCGGC
>JAUWDL010000403.1 GCA_030608825.1 Gemmatimonadales bacterium | reverse complement strand
GGATACATCGTGGCTGAGTGGGGCGACACCGACCGCGTGGATATGACCTTCAGCATCACGAAGAGCTACCTGTCGACGACCGGTGGCCTTGCCTGGGATGCCGGCCTGATCCGGGATCTCGAGGATCCTGTGGCGGGCTATCTGCGGCCCGGCGAGGGAAGGGAGCTTTTCGAGCCGTCCCACAACACCTCGATCACCTGGCATCACCTCCTCACGCAGACGAGCGAGTGGGAGGGCACGCTGTGGGAGAAGCCCGATGTGGCGGACCGCCGGCGAGGGCAGGACCGTGAGGTCGAGGAGCCGGGCACCTTCTGGGAATACAACGACGTCCGCGTGAACCTCGCAGCCTACAGCCTGCTGCGGGTGCATGGCCGCGCCTTGCCGGAGGTGCTGCGGGATCTCGTCATGGATCCGATCGGTGCGTCGGACGGTTGGCAGTGGCATGGTTACCGGACCTCGTGGGTCTCGGTGGATGATCGACGCGTGCAGTCGGTGAGCGGTGGAGGGCACTGGGGTGGGGGGATGTGGATCAACTCGAGGGATCAGGCCCGGTTCGGCTACCTCTTCCTGCGCCGCGGCCGGTGGGGCGACGAGCAGATCCTGTCGGAGGAGTGGGTCCGGCTTGCCACGACGCCCTCAGAGGTCGAGCCGACCTACGGATACATGTGGTGGCTGAATACGGATCACCTCATGTGGGAGAATCTGCCGGGGGCCAGCTTCGCGGCGCTCGGGGCCGGGACGAACGCCATCTGGATCGATCCCGAGGACGATCTGGTGGTCGTCGTGCGCTGGATCGATCGGGAGAAGCTGGGCGACTTCCTGACGAGGGTGAAGGCGGCGGTCGAGAAACCGGTGGGCCCGGCCGCGCTGGAGGGACCCTGAGCGGCGTGCCCGGCTCGAGCTTTGCGGCCGCAGCCCTGGAGAGGGCTGCCGGGCCTACGTTCGTTTCAGTGCCCGCGCCCCGGCGTCCGGCCACGGCCGCGCTGGCGGCGCTTCGCGGCACGGGCAGCTCGAGCGTCGTGGCCTGGCTTCCGCCCGACGGCGCTCGCCTGGTCGGCCTCGGCTCGACGGCCACGCTTGCCGGGAGTGTGAGCTCGAGGGCGCTCCGTCGTGAGGCGGACGCCCTGCTCGCTTCGATCCGCATCACGACCCACGGCGCTCTGCCGGCGATCTCGCCCCGGCTGCTCGGCGGCTTCGCCTTCGACCCGCGTGCCCGGATCGAGCCCGCCTGGGAGAGCTTCGGCGAGGGCCGGCTTGTCCTGCCCAGATGGACATACGGCCAGGAGGGAGAACACGCCTGGCTCTCTTTCGCCGCGTGCGCGCCGCTGACGGACGTGGAGCGGGCCGCCGCGTTGACCGAGCTGGCGGTGATCCACGAAGCGCTCCAGAGCCTGCCGGAAGAAGGGGCCGAGGTGCGCGCGGCCGATCCGGTCCGCGCGCACGACGCGGCATTCCCGGGGGAGGGTGAGGCTCCTGAAGTATGGAAAGGGCGCGTGGAGGCGATCCTGCGGGCGATCGAGGCCGGGAGGATCGCCAAGGTCGTGGCGGCTCGTTCGGCCGAGCTTCCCCTGGCGGAATCGCCGGATCCCGCCGCCATCTTTCGGGAGCTCGTGGGACGCTTCGCCCGGTGCACGGGCTTCTACCTCGAGATGAGCGGGGGCGCTTTCTTCGGGGCGACGCCCGAGCGGCTCGTCGGCGTGGTGGGGAGCGACGTCGAGACGGAAGCGCTGGCCGGCTCGGCGCCTCCAGGAAGCGGAGAGGATCTGCTCGAGAGCGAGAAGGACCGGTTGGAGCACCAGCTCGTGCTGGACGAGATCATCGCGCGGCTCGGCCCGCTGTGCGACGAGATCCGACCGGGAGAGACCCGGACGGTCGAGCTCCCGAACATCGTGCACCTCCGAACGCCGATCCACGCGCGCAGGCGTCGAGCCGCCGGCCCGCTTGATCTCGTCGCGGCGCTTCATCCGACTCCCGCCGTGGGGGGGGTGCCTCGTGACGAGGCCCTCCGGTGGATAGAGGAGAGCGAGCCGGCGAGCCGGGGGTGGTACGCGGGGCCGTTCGGCTGGCTGGATGCTTCCGGAGCTGCCGAGTTCGTCGTGGCGCTACGCTGCGCTCTCCTGCATGGCGGGGTGGCCCGCCTGTACGCCGGTGCAGGAATCGTGTCAGGGTCGGATCCAGACGCGGAGTGGGCGGAGACGGAGGCGAAGATGAGCGCCGTCCGGGAGGCGCTCGGGGCGGCGATCGGCCCGACCGTGCCGGCATGAGCTCCTTCCGGGATCCGGATGGCTCCGATCGCTGGGGCGCGACGCAATCGGTCTGGGCGCGCCTCCTGATCGACGCGTTCGTCAGGGCGGGCGTGCGCGAGGTGGTCATCAGTCCCGGCTCTCGCTCGACGCCGTTCGTTCTCGCCGCTCATCAGCATCCGGAGCTCCGCTGCACGGACATCCCGGACGAGCGCTCGGCGGGCTTCTATGCGCTCGGCCAGGCGAAGGTGTGCGGCGAGCCCAGCCTGCTCCTCTGCACCTCG
>JAUWDL010000301.1 GCA_030608825.1 Gemmatimonadales bacterium | reverse complement strand
ACCTGGCCGTGAAGGTCGGGGCGAAGCAGCCGCTGCTCTCCTTCCATCTGAAGACCCTGCGTGAAGCCGGCCTGGTGGTCGCCACCCGGAGGGGGAAGTGGATCTACTATTCTCTGAACGATGAGCTGCTCGGGGAACTGGAAGGCGGCCTCGCACGGTTGGGTGAGGCGAGCGCGGCGGCGGTGAGAGCCGAAGCCGGGTGCTGCTGAACGGACCGGGCAGAATAATGGGAGGAATGGAGGAACGATGAGCGGGATAGGGACCAAGACGGACATCAAGACCGCCGTTCGCGAGCGATACGGCAAGGCGGCTGCCGAGGTGGCCAAGGGCGATCAGGCCGGGTGCTGCGGCGAGACGGTGAGCTGTTGCGGCTCGGATGTCCTCACCGAGAATCCGATCACCTCGGACCTGTACTCGATCGATGAAACGGCGGAGCTCCCGGACGCGGCTGTCCTCGCGTCGCTGGGCTGCGGCAACCCGACGGCACTGGCCGAGCTCCTGCCCGGACAGACGGTCCTGGATCTGGGCTCGGGGGGCGGCATCGACGTGCTGCTCTCGGCCCGGCGCGTCGGTTCCGAGGGGAAGGCCTACGGGCTCGACATGACGGACGAGATGCTGGAGCTGGCCCGCGAGAATCAGCGGAAGGCCGGCGTCGAGAACGTCGAGTTCCTGAAGGGCGAGATCGAGGAGATCCCCCTGCCGGACGATTCCGTGGACGTGATCATCTCCAACTGCGTGATCAACCTCTCGGCCGACAAGCCGCGAGTGCTCGCCGAGGCGTTTCGGGTGCTTCGGCCGGGCGGGCTCTTCGCCGTGTCGGACATCGTCGTGCGGGGCGACATGCCGGAGGCGATCCGCCGGAGCATCGAGCTCTGGGTCGGGTGCGTGGCCGGCGCGCTGGAAGAGGAGGAGTACCTCGGCCTGCTTCGGGACGCTGGTTTCTCCGATGTTGAGATAGAGCCCACACGGATCTATCGGGTGGCCGACGCCGCGGATTTCCTCGAGGAAGCCGGTCTCGATCCGGCGGTCATGGCTCCCATGGTCGACGAGAAGTTCATGGCGGCGTTCGTCCGCGCACGGAAGCCGGCGGTCTGAGCGCGCCTTGAGCGGTTCGGGCAGCTTTCTGCTCTACGGCTCCTACGGCTATACCGGGCGCCTCATCGCCCGGCTGGCCGTGGAGCGCGGCTTCGAGCCGGTTCTGGCGGGCCGCAGCGAGGAGGCCCTCGGAGAGCAGGCCGAGCGGGAGGGTTTGCGGCACGTCGTCGCGGATTTGGACGACCCGGAGGGCCTGGATCATGCGCTCGAGGGCCTTCCGCTCGTTCTACACTGCGCGGGCCCGTTCTCCCGCACCTTCCAGCCGATGGTGGAGGCATGCCTGCGCCAGGGTCGCCACTACCTGGACATCACCGGCGAGATCCAGGTCTTCGAGGCAGCCGCCCAGCTGGATGATCGCGCCCGGGAGGCCAGGGTCATGCTGATGCCGGGTGTCGGCTTCGATGTGGTGCCCACCGACTGCCTGGCCGTGCACCTGCAGTCCCGGCTCCCCTCCGCCACCCGGCTCACACTGGCGGTTCTCTCCGGCAGCGGCGTCTCGCGGGGCACGGCCCTCACGATGGCCGAGCAGCTGGGCAAGGGAGGGGTGGTGAGGCGTGCCGGTCGGCTGACCGCCGTACCGGCCGGTTGGAAGTCGCGCACGTTCGACTTCGGCACGGGCCCCCACGCCGCCGTGACTCTGCCCTTCGGCGACGTGTCCACGGCGTACTACAGCACCGGAATCGGGGAGATCGAAACCTATGCCGCCGCGCCTCCCGGCCTGCAGCGCGTGATTCGTGGCACGGGCCGCGTCGGCTGGCTGCTGCAAAGCGGGCCGGTGCGAAGCCTGATCGAGCGAGGCATCCGACGTCGGGTGGCCGGCCCGAGCGCCGGTCAGCGCGCTCGCGGAGAGACCCGCATCTACGGCGAAGTCGCGGACGATGACGGCCGTTCCGTCTCCGCCGTTCTGGTGGGTCCGGAGGCATACGCCTTCACGGCCCTCACGGCGCTCGCGGTTCTCGAGAGGGCACTGGCCGGAGAGTCGCCGCCCGGATTCCAGACGCCCGCCAGGGCCTACGGCCCCGACCTCGCGTTGGGGATCGAGGGGATCGATCTCCTCCCAGGAGACTTTACAACATAAAGTACTTGGCTTACCTTTCCTCGAGGCTGGTGCCGGAGAAGATGGCGGCGCCTGGAGAAGGGAACCGAAGAAGGGGCAAGGAAGGACGTCGAGATGGGTTTGAGCGCCAGGGAAAAGATGATGATCGTCCGGGGTGGAGCCGTCTACCTCGCCGTCCTGCTGCTCGTCGTCGCTGCCGCGAGGCTGGGCCTCGTTCCGGGCGCCGGGGAAGTGGGCGGCGCCGATGGGACCTTTGCGCACCCGTATCGCGTCGTCATGGCGCTCACGGGCTTCCTTCTGGCCGCCGCGCTAGGCACGTGGTCCGCCGTGGCCGGCGTCACGACATGCCGGATCTGGCTGGGCCTGATGCTGCTGGCGGCGGGAGGAGCCGTCGCGCTGCTGGCCTCCGAGATCGCGCCGGCGATCCTCTATCCGGACGATCGATACCCGGTCGCCTTCGGTTGGACGGTGGGAGGTGTTCCGGTGGCGGTGGTCACGTGGCTGGCCGCCACGGCCGGTGGCCGGGCCGCCGGGAGATCTGGCACGGCCTCGCCGGCCTAAGGAGACTCGGGCCTGTCCGGTAAGGCCTGACTGCAGGGGCCTGACTGCTCGAACCTCGCTGCCCGGGCCTGCCTGACCCTAGGGCGGGCCCAGGGCTGCCTCCTCCGCTTCCGGCGCGTCGATCCGGCGAGCCGGCACGCCCACGTAGGTGGCGTTCGCCTCCAGGCGTCGGTGCTTCGGAACGACGCTCAGCGCCCCGACCTGCGCGTTGTCGCCGATCTCGACGCCTATCCCGATCACGCTGCCCGTGCCCACGGTGACTCCGTTTCCGAGGCGCACGGCGGCCGTCTTCACGATCCCGGCCTCAACGGTGTGCCCCGAGAGGTGCACGTCGGAGCCGATCACCACGTGATCTCCGAACTCCAACAGGTTATGGTCCGACATATTG
>JAUWDL010000397.1 GCA_030608825.1 Gemmatimonadales bacterium | reverse complement strand
CGTAACAGGTTCGTAGATGTGAGTAGGGCGGCTCCGAAGAACCGCCCTACTTCATCAATCGGCTGCCCGCCCTAGCGTCGAGCCCGCTACTCGTAGCGGAGTGCCACGGCCGGGTCGACCCGGGTCGCACGCAGCGCCGGGATGTATGAGGCCAGCATGCCCACCGCGGCCAGGACGACGGCGATCAGCGCGAACACGAAGGGATCCCACGGCTCGACCTGGAAGAGGACGAGCGCCAGGCCGCGTGAGAGCAGCGCCGCCAGCGCCAGGCCGAGCGCCATCCCGATGCCCACCTGCACCGCGCCCTGCTTCAGCACCAGCCGGAGCACGTCGCGGCCTTGGGCACCGACCGCCATGCGGATGCCCATCTCCGCGGTGCGGTTGCTCACGGAGGCTGACATCACGCCGTAGAGCCCGACGGCCGCCAGGAACAGGGCCACGAAGCCGAAGACCATGAACAGATTCCCGAAGATCCGGAAGAACCAGGTCTGCTCGTCGATCGCTGCCTGGTGCGTCTGCACCCAATAGAGCGGGATGTCCTGGTCGACGGCCATGACGTCATCCCGGGCGCCGGCCGCGAGGGTCATCGGGTCCTTGCCCGCCGATCGGAGCGCCACGTAGGCGAAGCGGATGTCGTACTGATCGAGCGGGAAGTACACGCCCCAGGGGTCCTCCTCCATGTTGGAGAGTCCCTGCATGTACATGTCGGGCACGACGCCCACGATGGTGCGCCAGGGCTCCTCGGTCTCGGAGTCGCCCTGACGGACGCGCTTCCCGATCGCCGAGCCCTCCGGGTAGAACTGCTCGGCGAAGCTCTGGTTCACGATCGCGACGGGCATCGCGTCGTTCGTGTCCTCGGGCCCGAACGTTCGGCCCTCGAGCACCTTCACGCCGTAGACGTCGAGGAAGTCCGGGGAGACCGTCGCGAACCGCGCCATCGGGTAATCCTGGTCGCGGTCGTAGGTCTCGCCCTCGATCCCGAACCGGCTGCCGTAGGACCAGGCGCCCGGCAGGGCGGTCACGATCGCTGCTGCCTCCACTCCCGGGCGCTGCTCCACGCGGCGCAGCACCTCGCGATAGAACTCTCTCCGGCTGGTCGTGTCGGGATAGTCGGCCTCGAACAGCCCCATTCGTGCCGTGAAGGTCGTCTCGGTGTCGAAGCCGTAGTCGATCGTGTTGAGGTTCGTGACGCTCTTGGTCATCAGCCCGGCGGCGACGAGCACGCCCATTGAGAGCGCGATCTCGCCCACGACGAGGCTCTTGCTCAGCTTGCCCACGCGGAAGCCGGAAGACCCCCACGACTCGTCCTTCAACACCTCGTTGACGGCGCTTCCGGATGCCTGGATCGCCGGCAGGATGCCGGACAGCACGCCCGCCAGCACGGTGACGCCGATGACGAAGACCAGCACGACCGTGTTGAGGCCGATGTCGATCCAGAACGGCGGGTCCGTGGGCGCGATGGCCCGGTTGAACATCCCGATCCCCAGCATCGAGATCCCGATCCCGAGAACCGCCCCGGCGCTCGCGAGCACGATTCCCTCGCCGATGAGCTGCATGATGACGCGGAGTCGGCTGGCGCCGACCGCGCTTCGAATGGCGAGCTCCTTCGAGCGGGTCGCGGCCCGGGAGAGGAGCAGGTTGGCGACGTTGGCGCACGCCACCAACAGGACCAGGAAGACGGCCGCCAGCATCGTGTAGAGCATGGCTCGCGGCTCTGCGCCGATGTACTCATCGACGTACGGCTGCAGGACAGCTCCGACGCCCTCGTTCGTCTCGGGGTATTCCTCGGCCAGGCGGGCGGCGATCGCCTGCATTTCGGCCGACGCCTGGTCCATGTTCACGCCGTCCTTCAATCGGCCGTAAACCTCCAGGCTCATCCCCTCGCCCCGATCGATCTCCAGCGGGTCCATCCGAAGAGGCAGCCATACGTCCTCGGCGACCGGGAAGCGGAAGCCTTCGGGCATGACCCCGATGATCGTCGTCTGCTCGCCGTTCACGCGCGCGACCTGGCCCACGACCTCGGGATCGCCCCCGAAGCGGTCCTGCCACACGTGGTAGCCCAGAAGCATGACGGGATCGGCGGCCGGAGTGTCCTCCCCCTGCTGGAAGTTCCTTCCCAGGAGGGGCTGCACCCGGATCAGCTCGAACGCGTTGGCCGACATGAAGGCGCCGTCGTAGCGCTCCGGACGCTCCGTGCCCGCCAGGTTGACGGTCCCCCTGTAGAAGCCGGCGAGGGCTTCGAAAGAGGTCTGAGCTTCCCGCCAGTCCAGGAGGTCGTGGATCGGGACCTCCATGCTCTCGATGTCTTCGGCGAGGTTGTTGCGCTCGAGGTGGACGAGCTTTTCGGCTCCCTCGAACGGCAGGCCCTTCCAGACGGCACCGTAGACGATGCTGAACATGATCGTCGTGAGGCCGATTCCCAGGCCCAGCGCCAGCACGGCGATCAGGCTCGTGCCCGGGTTCTTGCGGAGCATTCGCACCGCGAAACGCAACTCCCTCAGCAGAGCGCTCACTGGCCCACGACCTCGTAGCCGTGTTCCCGCAGCTCCCGA
>JAUWDL010000246.1 GCA_030608825.1 Gemmatimonadales bacterium | reverse complement strand
GCGGGAGGCGTTCTCATCGAGCTCGTGGAGTCCGAGCGCTGATCGGCGCAACAGCCCCGCGATCGACCCCACCAGGAGAAGACATACCCGGCCCGCGCTTTTCCATCGTCATCCCCGCTCTCGAGGAGGAGGCGCGGATCGTGGAAACGATCGCCGCGGCGCGGGCGGCGTACGGCGACGACTGCGAGATCCTCGTCGTGGACGGCGGGAGCACGGATCGCACCCGCGAAGTGGCCGCGCGGCACGCGCGCGTGATCCTGAAGACGGGAGGAAGGGGCGCGCAGTTGAACGCCGGGGCCGAGCGAGCGGCGGGGAACATCCTCGTCTTCCTCCACGCGGACACGAGCGTCGAAGCGTGCAGCGGCCGGGAGATCTCCGATGCGCTTTCGAGCTCCGGCGTGGCGGGCGGCTGCCACCGCTTCCGCGTGCAGCCACCGGCCGCCCGTTTCACCCGATACGCGCTGCTGGAGGTCGGCGTGAACCTGCGTACACGGATCTTCCGGACGGCCACGGGCGATCAGGCGATCTTCGCTCGCCGGGAGCGCTTCTGGGAGGCGGGCGGATTCCCGGACTATCCTCTGTTCGAGGACGTGACCTTCGTCAGGCGATTACGCCGGATCGGGCGCTTCGAGAGGGTCGACGCCGCCGCGCGCACGTCGCGGCGGCGGTGGGAGGAGAGGGGCTTTTGGCGCACGGTGGCCTTCCACTGGATCCTCCGCACGGCCTTCCACTTCGGGGTGAGACCGGAGCGTCTCTCCACCTGGTACGACCGCGGATCGGGCGTGCGCTAGCCTTCGCCGACGAGAGAATCCACGCCAAGCTGCTCCACGTACCAACGTCCATCGGACACAACGACGGTGAACGGAATATTGGCATTGCCGTATCGGGTCCCGATGATCGTCGCCACGAACCCCCGCTGGTCTTCTCGCAAGTAGCCTAGCTCCAGGGTCCGGAGAGAGTAGGCCTGGTGGAGCAACATCCCGGAGAGCACGACCATCCGCTGCTCCACCTCCTGGACCCCCCACTCGTTCTCGGCGGGGCCTCCCTTGGTGCCGAATAGCCGGCGCATCTGACCGTACTGCTGCGCCTGCGCCGCGTCGAGGAAGGAGCGAACCGCCTCTTCGGCGCTTGAAGCGCCGTACAGGGTGCTCACGGTCTGCCCTGACGGAATCGTGCCTGCACTCGACTTCGAGGAAGCGCACCCCGGAAGCGAGATCGCCAGGGTCGGGCCGGCGAGGACGAGCGCCGCCAACCATAGCTTCCGTCCCCCGATTCCGATGGCCGTCATGCTTCGCAAATAGCGCCGGCGAGCGTCTCCGGTCAAGCGGACGCCTGGTCGCCCTCGGCGGGGACACCGACCGCGGTGCCTTCCCGCTCGAAGGCCAGCCCCTCGCCGTCCGGAGCTACGTCTGCTCGCACGCCGTCTCCATCCCCGAACATCCCCTCCAGGAAAGCCATCGCCAGCGGATCTGCGACAAGCCTCTGGATCGCACGCTTCACGGGCCGAGCCCCGAAGGCCGGATCGTAACCCTCGTCCGCGATCCGCTGCCGGGCCTCGGGGGTCACCTCGAGCGTGACCTCACGCTCGGCGAGGGTGCGCTGGAGGCGCGCGAGCTGGAGGTCCACGATGAACCCCAGGTCCTCGCGGCTCAGCGGCTTGAAGACGAGAACGTCATCGACCCGGTTGAGGAACTCCGGCTTGAAGTGCTCATGGAGGGCCTGGCGGATCTCCTCCTCGATCGCGCCCCAGTCGCGTCCCGCGGCCGTCTGCTGCAGGATTCTGGCGCTCCCGATGTTGCTCGTCATGATCAGGACGGTGTTGCGGAAATCGACCGTGCGACCCTGGCCGTCCGTGAGTCGGCCGTCGTCGAGGATCTGGAGGAGGACGTTGAACACCTCGGGATGCGCCTTCTCGATCTCGTCGAAGAGCACGACGCTGTAGGGGCGGCGCCGGACCTGCTCGGTGAGCTGGCCGCCCTGCTCGTAGCCGATGTACCCGGGCGGTGCACCGATGAGACGCGAGACGGCGTGACGCTCCATGTACTCGGACATGTCGATCCGCACCATCGCGTCTTCGTCGTCGAACAGGAACTCCGCCAGAGCCCGGGCGGTCTCCGTCTTTCCGACGCCGGTGGGTCCGAGGAATATGAAGCTGCCGATCGGCCTGTTCGGATCCTGCAATCCCGCACGGCTGCGCCGCACCGCGTTCGAGACGGCCGTGATCGCCTCCTCCTGATCCACGACCCGCCGGTGCAGGTGCTCCTCCAGGTGGGTGAGACGCTGCTTCTCGTCCTCCATCATCCGGGACACGGGGATTCCGGTCCAGGCGGAGACGACCTCCGCCACATCCTCCGGCGTCACCTCCTCCTTGAGGTAGCTTCCCGCCGCCTGCATCTCGGCCAACTTGCGCTCAGCGGCCTCCAGATCCTCCCGGAGCCTGGGGACCTGCCCGTAGGAGATCTCGGCGGCTCGCGCCAGGTCGCCGGCCCGTGTGGCTTGCTCGGCCCCCAGGTTCGCCTCTTCGATCTGCCGTTTCGTCCCGCGAACCGCCTCGATCGCTTCTTTCTCGGTGATCCAGCTCGACTTCATGCCCGCCAGACGCTCCCTGAGCTCGGAGAGCTCGCCCTCCAGAATCTCCAGGCGTTCCCGGCTGCGGGGATCGGTCTCGTCACGCAGCGCTTCTCGCTCGATCTCCAGCTGCGTCGCGCGGCGCTCCATATCGTCGATCTCCTCCGGCATCGAGTCGATCTCGATGCGAAGGTGCGCCGCCGCTTCATCGATGAGATCGATCGCCTTGTCGGGCAGGAAGCGGTCGCCGATGTATCGGTCCGAGAGACGGGCCGCCGCAACGAGCGCCGGGTCCGTGATTCGGACGCCGTGGTGAACCTCGTAGCGCTCCTTGAGCCCCCTGAGAATCGCGATCGTCTCCTCCAGGGCCGGCTCACCGACGAGCACGGGCTGGAAACGCCGCGCGAGCGCCGGGTCTTTCTCGATGTGCTGCCGGTACTCGTTCAGCGTCGTTGCGCCGATCATGCGGAGCTCCCCACGGGCCAGCGCAGGCTTCAGCATGTTGCTGGCGTCCACCGCCCCCTCGGCCGCACCGGCACCCACCATGGTGTGGAGCTCATCCAGGAAGAGCACGTACTTCCCACCGGACTCGGTGATCTCCTTGAGGGAGGCCTTCAGGCGCTCCTCGAACTCACCGCGATACTTGGCTCCGGCCAGCATCGCGGCGATGTCGAGCTGGATGAGGCGCTTGTCCCGCAGCGACTCCGGCACATCCCCCTCCACCATCCGCTGTGCCAACCCCTCCACGATCGCCGTCTTACCCACTCCCGGATCGCCGATGAGCACCGGGTTGTTCTTCGTGCGGCGTGACAGCACCTGCATGACCCGACGGATCTCCGTGTCGCGCCCGATCACCGGATCCAGCTTCCCGGCCCGGGCCTGCTCGGTCAGATCCAACCCGTAGCGCTCCAGG
>JAUWDL010000307.1 GCA_030608825.1 Gemmatimonadales bacterium | reverse complement strand
GGAATCGTATCGCTCGAGTAGGCGAAGGTGAGTCCGTTCCACTCCAGAATGAAGCTCACCGCGCCATCGAGGCCGTGAATGGCAGGGATGCTTCGGATGACGACGCCGTTCTCGTCGTAGATGACCTCGTTGATTCCGTCGAAGGCGAACTCGTTGACCTCCAGCACGCCGCCGCGGAAGTCGATCACACCGGACCGGGTCCCGATGTCCCAGACATACATCGCCTTCATGTGCTCCATCGCCGCCGTCGTGCCGTACTCGGGCGTGGCGCCGCTCGGCCCCCAGATCCGGAGCGGAACAAGGCGGTTGGCCACCGTGCCGCCGAGCCAGAAGGTGGGAAGGTCTCCGTAGTGATCCACGTGAAGGTGGCCGATGAAGACCTTGTCGATGAGGTCGTAGGGGATCTTCTGGCAGCGAGCCGCTCGTGGCAGCCGCTCCCGATGTCGAAGAGGAACTTGTCCCCATTACCGAGCTCGACAAGAAAGCAGGCGGCTGCCTGCTTGGGACGGGCATTCGGCATTCCAGTGCCCAACGCCACGACCCGCATCTCGTCCGGCGCGAGCTGCTCGGTGCCGGGATAGTAGACGTCCAGCTCAGGCTCGGCGGCCTGGGCCGTTTCCTCCCCGGCGGGTCTCAGTTGCGTGGCGAGGTAGCCCAGAAGGGCGCCGACGACGAGGAGCACGATCGCTCCGAGTCCTTTCGTGCTCATCCGCGTGACTCCGTAGGTTCGTGTTCGAGGTGCCAAGCGAGAATCTGACGGACGGCCCCAGACAGGGAAAGGCCCCTTCGCTCCGCCTGGCGCTGGAGCTTCTCGAGCTCCTCGTCGGTCAGGAGCGTCACCACCCGGTTCGAGCGGACCGTCTCGGGCGATCTGGGTGGACGTCCTGTTTTCGGCCTTGGCTGCATCGCTCCCTTTTGCTTTTCAGGCAATGATAAGTGAGAGTGGGGGAGTAGGGACATCAATAATGCGCAAATGCACGGTGCGGCGATTGACGACCAATGACGAGACCCCCGGCGCCACCGAGCGATCGTTCGTTCTGAAGCAGCGATTCGGCGACCTGGATCAGCTTGCCAGTACCATAAACGCACTCGGAGCTTGGGAGCTCGAGCTGATCCAGCTCGACCAGGGCAGATTCAGCGGCGAACTGCAGCAGATCGCGCTCGGGCCGGCTGCTATTGGGCGCCTTAGGCTGGGGCGATCGATTCATCAGCGCGGCGCCGCGCCACGCGGCTTCCTCACCTTCGGGATACCTGCCAGCCAATCGCCCGAGTTCTTCATGGGCGAGAGGCCAAGCGGCGCTTACGTGCTGAGGTTCCCGCGAGCGGGCGAGTTCGACGCCGTGGCAGACGGCGGCTTCGATGCCTACCCGGTGTCGTTCAGCCCGGAGCACCTGGCTCGCCTGACCCGCAGACTGGGGCTTCCCGACGTGACAGAGCTGGCGCCGTCTCCCTTCGTCCATACCGTTCCGGAGTCGGCGCTAGATGGCATTCGCCGGCACCTGAGACGGCTGCTTCACGAGGGTGGCGACGTTGAACAGCACGGGACCAACGGCTTTCGGGACGCCGTCGAGTTCGAGCTTCCGAAGCGCATTCTCTTGGCGCTGGCGAGCAGTCGCCCACGCAAGCCGCCAAGGGTGAGGCTGAGAGATCAGGCGATCCGGCGATCGATGGACTATATCGCTGCCGCGGACGGTGAGCCCGTCACCGTTCGCGAGCTGTGCCGCGAAGTCCGTGTGAGCTGGCGAACCTTGAACTATGCCTTCCGTGAGCGGTTCGAGGTGACGCCAAAGACCTATCTGAGCGCGGTTCGCCTGAATGGCGCGAGGAAAGATCTTCGGAACGCCGATCCGGATCACAAGAAGGTTGCTGAAGTCGCCAACCGCTGGGGCTTCTGGCACATGGGCCAGTTCGCCGCGGACTACCGGAGGCTCTTCAGAGAACTCCCCTCGGAGACGCTGTCCCGGAAATTGGGTTATCCTGCCGACCCCCTGGGTGCCAGGGTGTCGGAGAACCGCGGACACAGCGCACGGACTCCTGGAGCCTCCGGCTAGCTCCCACCCGGCGGCGGTCCCGTGCCGGGCTCCGAGGGAAAACCGCCCCAGGCCCCCTGCCAGGCGCCGGCGAACGTGGTGTAGTCGTTCCCCGCGGCGGTGGAGAGGCCGAACGTGAACGCCACCTTCACGCCCTGACGTCTCGACACGGGGATCGTGAGCGCCACCCCGATCCGGTTGTTCGTCTGCGCCTCGCCGGATACCTCTCCGTTGACGAAGACCTGCCCTCCGAAGCTCTGGCGCGTCGAAGCTGCCACCCAGAACCCTGGTCCGAAGACCCAGAGGAAGTGGAGCTGCAGCGTGGCCATGGGATTCTGGGACTGCACGCTCCCGAACAGGAAATCATCGTTGTCCGTGAAAAACCAGCCGGCCGCGTACGCCTCGCTCACGAATCGGCCGAACGTCTGCGACACCCCGACTCGCGGGCTGAACATCCAGCGGTTGGATCCCATGTTGATGATCTTCGTGGGATCGTATTGGCCCAGGGGAACGCGCAGGCGCAGCGAGGCTCCAGCTACGGTCCTCGCCCGATACCTCACGAACTCGGGTCCGGTAAGGGCGGGCGCCCCGACGAAGAAGAACATGAAGCGGGCGACGGGATCACCGAAGCCGCTCCGTGAGACGGTGGAGTCGATCTGAGCCTCCTCGATCCTGCCCGACCAACGGCCCGTGGTGTAGGGCAAGAAAGCGTCTGCCTTCGCGGCCAGTCCGAAGAAACGGAAGGCCCGGCCGTACCCGGCGCTGAAGGTGTGCACGTCCCCGTCGATATCCTGCACGGGGATCGTCTTGTCCGTCAGCACGGCGCCGGTGGAGAAGCTGTAGCCGAGACTGACCAGGTTGGAGCCGACAGGTGCCGGGCTGAGCGCACGCGGCTGTACGTCCTGCGCCTCAAGAGGCGAAGCCAGCGCAGCCGACAGGCAGAGAGGGCTCAGCCAACCATCGCGGCGGGTCATGCCGGTCGGTAGTTCGGGCTGGGAACCGACGAGACCTCCCGG
>JAUWDL010000018.1 GCA_030608825.1 Gemmatimonadales bacterium | reverse complement strand
TCCGGCCAGGAGAAGAAGTGGCACGATGAGGCCGATCAACGGTCCGGCTACCCACCAGGGCCACGGTTGCGAGAGGGTTTCGATCATCGGCTCGGTCTGGTCTCCTTCCGGCTTCGTCCCACGCTTCGGGCGCCCCTCGGGGAGCGTTTACGGTGCTTTGGAGACACGGTGGCTCCAGGAGGTTCCCTCTCCCGTCCATATCACATCTCGGCGAACCTTTCCCTCAGCACTTCGCGGACGGCATCCGGGAGGTCTCCGTCGGAGATCCGCCGGCACGCCTCGTGGGCCATGTCCAATGAAAGGAAAAGGGAACGGCAGCGTTCGCAAACGGCCTCACTGGCCACGGGGAATGGAACGCCCTTGTCGAGCGCATCCTGCTTGGCCTTCAGGAGGTCGAGGCATTCGCGGCGAGCGTGGTCGGGGGGCGAGCCCGCGCGTGTCGGCAGCTCGGCGTTCAGAACGCGCCGCAGCTTCATCCGCGCCCGATAGAGGCGCGTCTTGATCGTTCCCTCCGTCAAGCCCATGATGCCGGCGATCTCCGCCACGGAGAGATCGGCCATCTCCTTGAGCACGAGCGGGATCCGGAAGGCATGGGGGAGCTCGCCGATCGCCCGCTGTACGCTCTCCCGCACCCTCTCCCTGTCGAGCGCCTCCAGCGGATGCTCGTCGTCGACCGCGGCCAGGACGCCTTCCTCTCGGGTGGGCAGAAGCTCGGAGAGCGATTCCAGGTGTCGGGGTTCGCCGGCCCGCTTCCGCTTCATGCGCTGGCAGGTGCGCGCCGCGATCGTGTAAAGCCAGGTGGAGGGCTTGGAGCGGCCCTCGAACCCGTCCCACCCCTTGTAGGCTCGGATAAAGGTTTCCTGCACCAGATCCTCGGCGCTCTCGGGGTCTCCGCAAACCTGGAGACCGAGCCGGTATATCTGGTCGCCGTGCTCGTCCAAAAGGCGGGGGATCGCCGTCTCCGCCATCTCGTTCATCATCACGTCTGCCATCCAGCTCTTCATCCGTGGTTCGGCACTGGCGCGGCTCGCCAAATCGTGTTAACAGAATAGGCGACTACGGCTTCCGGAGGGCTCGCGATCACTAGGAACATGCGCCCAAGTCACCTGCGTCTGCCGCTAATCTGCGCCGCCCTGGGCCTGGCGATCAACGCCGGCGACCTGCTCGGGCAGCAGGAGGACCGGAACGGCTTCGGTTTCAGCGGGTCGCTCGGCTGGTCGACGATCGGCGGCGACTTTAGCCAGTTGATGACCACCGCCGTCCCAGGCGAGGGCTCGATCTGGTACCAGCCCAGTTGGTGGCGGATCGGCGTCTCGATCCATGTCGCCTCCTACGATGCCGTAGAGCCCTTCCAGGACCGGACGATAAGTCAGGTGGAGTTCCAGCTCTTCGGCACCTTCCTCTTCCTCCGAGGAAACCTCGTCCAGCCGTACGCACAGGTGAGGGCGGGAACCACGCGCTGGCGGCCCGAGGGGCCCGTGTTCGATCCGAACCCGCCGCCACCGGATGTGCCCCCCGGAGAGAACCCGGCGCCGGGCGAGAACGGCTTTCAGGGGGGGCTGGCCCTCGGAGCGGAGTTCTGGGTGACGAAGAACTTCGGCATCGATGTGGGTGGCCTGTTCTCGGCGTTCTCAACCGAGGAGTTCGACGTGCCGATCCTCGGGATCACGGGCCTGAGCTCCGGCACGGAGCTCGGCTTCCGCGTCGGCGTGGTGTGGTTCCCGTGAGCCGGGCCGCTCGGATAACCGGCACGGCGATCCGAAGCGCATGCCGCCGGACGGCACGGCGCCTGGCGCCGCTCGCCGCCGTGGCCATGATCGCCGCGGCCCCTCAGGCGCTGCAGGCTCAGGAGGCGGGCCCGAGGGCTTCGGACTCGCCGCTCGCCAGGGGAGCCGGAGCGACGACGTCGAGCGACACGGTTCGCCTCTCGGCCTTCTTCCCCCCTGGCGCTCTCACGCTGACCGGGAAGACGGCTCAGGCCGGACTGGATGTGACCAACCGCGCGCGCCTGATGACCGATGCAGGCGGCACTGCCCTGCTGTTCGACGAGCTTTTCGGCGAGCCCGGCGGTGATCGCCCGGTCGGTGAGGATGTAGCTATTCCGGTTGCCGGCGCTGGCGACAAGCAGGACGATGGCGCCCGATACGACGCCTGGGGGGCCAAGCGCAACCCCGGCCTGGCGATCGGCGAGGTCGCCGGGGTCAACGCCTTGATCTGGTTCTTCAACGAGTACATCCGAGGCGGCAACTTCACGTCGGTCAACCCGAGGAGCTGGTGGTTCAACATCTCGCACGGCTTCTTCTACGACGACAATCACTTCAAGACCAATATGTTCGCGCATCCCTACCACGGGAGCCTCTACTTCAACTCGGCCCGCTCGAACGGCCTGAGCTACTTCGAGTCCGTCCCGTTCGCGGTGATCGGCAGCTTCTTCTGGGAGTGCTGCGCGGAGACGCACCTGCCCGCTTGGAACGACTGGGTCATGACCAGTCTCGGCGGCTCCTCGATCGGTGAGATGCTGTACCGGGCCGGCTCCACCTTCCTGGACAACGAGCGGGCTGGGGGCAGCCGCACCATGAAGGAGATCGGAAACTTCTTCCTGAACCCGATGCGCGGCCTCAACCGACTCACGTCGGGCCGCGCAGCCCGGATCTACTCGAACCCGGCTGATCCGTACGATCGCATCCCGCCTAACCTCAGCACCTTCATGAAGGCAGGCGTCCGGTTCATCGGCGACCGCTCGACGAGCGAGAGCTTCGAGTCGGACACGACCATTACGACCGCGTTCTTCGAGTTCGACATGAACTACGGGAACGTCTTCGACGACACACGGAGGAAGCCGTTCGACTTCTTCCAGATGAGCGTACAGCTCAACTTCGGCGACACGGAGACGGTCGGGCGGCTGCAGATCCACGGGAACCTCTTCACGACCGATATTGCGAAGGGAGAGAACTCGCACCACGTCTTCGCGATCACACAGAACTACGATTACGCCAACAACACCGCCCTCGAGTTTGGTGGCCTGAGCTACGGGGCCGGGTTCTTCTCCAGGTTCAAGATGTCCGAGACGTGGACGTTCCAGACGAACGTGAACATCCACGTCTACCTGCTCAGCGCGGTGAACTCCGAGTTCGCGTTCGTCGGCGGGCGCCCACCCAATACGGAGCGATTCCGGGAGTACGACTTCGGAATGGGACCCGGCGCCTGGGCTCGCTTTGGCTTTTCACACCGCGGACGGCAAGTCGCGGGCCTATTCTACCGTTTCACGTTCAGTGAGACCCTCAACGGGTCCGCGGTGAACGGTGGGAACACCCACCACACGGTCCAATGGGGCGGCTTCCAGGGCGTCTTCCCGATCGGCCGCTGGGGCGTCGGCGCTGACGTGACCGCGTACGTTCGCAGAAGCTCCTTCGAGGACGCCGGCTTCGTGGACATCAAGCAGAACGTCGGCCAGTTCCGCTTCTACGGGGTCTTCCAGAGCTTCTAGCCGCGTGCTCGCTCGTCCCCCACAGGCGATCCGGCCCTTCCGTATGAGATCCTTTGCACATCGCCTGCTGGCGGTCTGTTGCATCTCCCTCCGGACCTTGATTCCCGGGGGAGCCGGGGAGGCGCACGCGCAGGAGACATCCGGATCTGCCGGTGCCGCCATCGGTGGGGCCGCGCTCGGGGCGGCCTCCGGTGCGATGCTCGGCGTGACGGCCAGCCTGATCCCGTGCTCGAAGACGCTCTCCCAGCTGGCTTGCGCCCGTGCATCGACACTCTCGGCCGGCGTGATCGGCCTCGGCAGCGGAACGCTGGTTGGTGCCTGGGATTCGTCACGGCTCGGCAGCTCGGCGAAGGGAGCGGCGATAGGCTTCGGCGCGGGCGCGGCTGTGGGCTTCGTGCTCAAGGAGGTCGTCCGGCAGTACGGCTGGTTGGACGTGCTCTCGACCGGTGCGATCGGCATGTCCATCGGAGCCCAACCGGAAGGGGCCGTGCTCGGCCTCGGAGCAGGGGTGTTCGTCGGCTCGATCCTGTGGCTCACGGTGCCGTCCTTCGGGCTTCCGGATCTGGCGGCCGTCGGCCTGATCGGCGTGGCCGCGGGAGGCCTCGCCGCCTGGGTGTTCGATGCCGTCGAGGCGAACGCGAACGAGGGCGACGGCGTCACGATTCCGTTTTCGTTTCGGATATGATCCCGACGGCTCGGGTGTGCGGGGTCGGATTCTCGGCACTGCTGTCGGCCGCGTGTGCGACGTCGGCCGGCATGCGGCTCGGGCCGGAGGATGGCGGCTGCCCGGACCGTGCCGCGGCCGCCTCCGGAGGAGCCGTCACCTGGTACGGTCCCGCTGGTCCGGGTGACGAGCAGAGCAACGAACGATGGTGCGAGACGGTCGGATCCAACGTCCTGGAGGCACTGCCGCGCGCCTCCTTCCCGAGCCTCGGTCCCTCGGACTCTGTGGCGGTCGTCGCCTGGAACATCCTCATCGGCGGCGGCGATGTGCCTCTCTTCCTCGAAGAGGTGCTAGGATACGACTGCCATCCGACGTCGCTGGAGCTGGAGGCCGGCTTTTCCCACTTCGTCCTCCTTATCCAGGAGGCGCACCGGCGGTCGGAAGCGATCCCGGATGTTCCGGAGTTGTTCAAGTTCCCACCGCGGATCGAGCCCGAATCGGCCCCAACGGGATGGCCGGACATCGTGGAGCTGGCTCGTGACTGTGGCCTGGCGCTGTTCTACGTGCCTTCAGCGCGCAACGGCCCGCAGACGATGGGGGCCGAGCGTGAGGACAAGGGCAACGCGATCCTCTCGACGCTCCCGCTGATGGACCTGCTCGCGATCGAGCTGCCGTTCGAAGCCGGCCGCAAGGTGGCCGTCGGAGCGACAGTCGCGGGGCCGAACGGGATGCAGCTCCGTGTCGTTAGCGTGCACCTGGACGTCGCGTCGACCTTGTATCGGACGCTCACGACCGCGAACACGACTCGGCTTCGGCAGGCGGCCGGTCTGATCGAAGCTCTCGCCCTGATCGAAACGGGAGGAGTGACCAGCGGGATCGTCAGCGTCGGCTCGGGAGATACCGCCTGCGGAGACCTGCTGGGTCCGATCGCCACGGTGGCGGCCGGCGACTTCAACACCTGGTCCGCCGGAGAGAGCGCCGTGGACCAGATGCGTCTGTGTTTCCCCGACTCGCCGCCGTGGGATGGGAAACCGACGTACGGCTCGTTTCCTACCGATTTCATCTTCTTTCGCCGTGCCGGAGACGGGCGAGTCTCGTATCTGGATGGGTCACAAAGGCGCATCGAGAAGCGCTATGGGTCGGACCACCAGGCCCGGATCGCGTGGTTCGGTCGAAGCGAGTAGATTTGCCTCGTCAGGGGTATGGGAAGCCACTAGTGGAGTGGTTTTGGGTTGGGGTGGACTAACCTGGAGCGAAACGGGACCTTCGGAATGAACGCCTTCGAATCGAGATCGCGAACGCTGCCTCACCGCCGCCTGCTTGGCGGCCTGTCACTCTCGGCGGTCGGGCTGGCCGCTCTCGTCGGATGCGGAGACCTCAGCGAGTTCGTCAAGCCGATCACGCCCGCGGAGATATCCGGAGAGTGGCACGCGACCGACCTGGTGCTGACCAACGCGAATGATCCAACAGAGTCGTTCGACGCGATAACGGCGGGGCTCAGCCTCTTCCTCCGCTTCTCGTTCGACGGCGAGTACCAGCAGATCATCCAGACCCCGGGAGAGGACGACGACGTCGAGGTCGGTATCTATGAGATCCAGGGGGACTTCATCCAGGTGCAGCTCATCTCGGCGCCGGCCGACACCATCCACTTCGCCTACGAGTTCCAGACGTCGAAGACGGCGTTTTCGTTGACGCTCCTCTCCGACGACCTGGAATACGACTTCGACGGAGACGGTACCGAGGTGCCCGCCCTGCTGTTCGCGATCGTCATCCGTTAGCGCAACCTGCTCCCGGTACACCTCCTCCGGTGGCTCCGGGCGGCCGGAGGAGCCTTGCAGTTTCTTTGAACAGAACGTCCTGTCTCGCCCATTCCGATGTCACTCCACTACCTTTAGCCAACCGATCCCCCCGCATTGTCAGCGAGGCCGACCGCGAGGAACTAATGAAGAGCCTTGCCTTCCGTTTTGCGAGCCGCTGCAGCCCAACCAGCCCGCATCCAGCTCTGCTGCTGGCCGCAGCGCTCACCGCCGCCTGCTCGACGGCCCCGCCGCCGCAATCGGCCCTGATACGCAGCGCGCCCAACATCGAGATGCCCACCAACGAGCTTCGGCTGAGGGTCTACGGCTACTCTGAGGAGTTTGCGGGCGACGTGGAAGAAGCCGCCGATCGGATACTCAAGGCGACCGACGACCCGGAGATCGACCGGCAGGCCCTCAGGTGGAAGATCAACGTCCTCTCGGCGGCCCAGGTGGCGGCGTTTGCACTGGATCCGCTGATCGGCCTCTACGACATGTGGGTCCTGACCGTGCAGATGAGGCAGTTCTTCGAGACGGGGTCGGGCAGGGAGGTCTTCGGCAAGCACCAGCCGATCGCGATCGAGACGTCCCGTGAGTTGGAGCGCAAAGCCCACGAGCTGGCCCGCTCGATCTCCGTCTCCGGCGATGTCTCCGGGCCGAAGCGGGATGTGGAGGAGTACGCCACGGCCCACCCCGTCACGGACATGCACTTCGTTCGCGAGACCGTCACCAAAGAGTTCGCAGATCTCCTGGCGCAGGATCGGAGCGGCGGGTTGGCGGTCCTCGGCGATCTGGCCGTGCAGTTCGGGGACCTGAGCGAGCGACTGAAGTTCTACGCGGCCAGCCTGCCTGATCAGTTCCGCTGGCAGTCGGAGCTGCTCCTGCTGGACATCCTGGAGAAGCAGGCCATTGACGAGTTCCTCGGCGATGTCGAGTCGATCGACGTTTCGGCCCAGCGGCTCGCGGACTTCGCGGACACGCTTCCCGCCGTCATCGACGAGCAAGCCAGCGAGGCGATCCGGGTGGTCGGAGAGGAGGCGGCGATCGCGCTCCGCGACGTCGACCGTCAGCGGATCGAGACGCTGGAGTGGCTCACGGAGGAGCGGATCGTCGTGATCGAGGATCTCGTTCGCGAGCGGATCGCGGTGATGGCGGATCTGGCGGCCATCACCGACAGCGCGATGAGGCGGACCACGCTGGTTCTGGACGATGCCGTCGACCGGGCGTTCTACCGGGCTCTGCAGCTGCTGGGTTTGGTGTTCGTCGGCGGACTGCTATTCGTCTTCCTGGTCCGTCTGATCTGGAAGCGTCCCACCGCGGCCCTGAGGCCTGGGGCCGGCCAGGACGCCTGAGACCGCTCTAGAGCATCTCCTTGAAGCTCCGGGCGAACTTGAACTTGAGCCCGCCGTAGGCCGGCAGGTACTCCTCCAGCTCCTCGAGGGTGTCCACCCAGGTCGTCGTCCCGAGAAGGCTCAGGTAGTCGATGAGCCCCTGGATCACCGCCCCGCCCTCGACCGTGAGCATTACCTCCCCGTCCATGAGCATGGAGCGGTAGTTCTGGTTGTAGGATCCCACCATCAGGTAGGCCACGAACTTCTCCAGCGTCTCCGGCGGCGTCTCCTCCATGACCGCGCGTTGCACGGCGAGGTAGACAGGTGCGTTGTCCGAGAGCGACCGGCCGTCGTCCTCTCGGTCTGGCGGCTCTCCCCGCCGCATCATCTGTCCGATGAAGTAATCGACGAGCGGACCCAGATCCGGCCGTTCCGTGATCGCGCGCCACGCCTCCGCGGAGGCGAGAAACTGAGTCTTGGCGTGCAGCTTCGGTTTCTCCTTCGCGCTCGCGTCCGCGTCACGACTGCCGCCTGATTCCCGGAGCATGCGCTCGCTTCGCACCGACCACGCAACAGGCGATTGAAGTCCCACGACATCTCTGAGGAAGGGCTCGGTGGCGAAACCCTCCTCGATCACTCGCAGCCTGCCGGGCACGTCTCCGGCGCCCACGTCGAGCGCATACACTCCGGTCTTGAGCATGCCTCCGGCGGCACGGATCTGGGGATCGAGCTCCTCCTGGAGCACGATGAGGCGCGCGAACAACTCCTGGGCGCGCGACATCTGGGGGAACCGGTTGCTGGGCGCGTTCGCGAGCGCAGGGGCGACGATCAGCACACGGCCTCCCCGGAGGCTGTTCCCCACCAGCCACGAGGCGAGAATGGGTGAGATCCACAGGGAATCCGGGATGATGAGGACCGAGCCGGGGGGCATCAACGTGTAGAGTGTTGCCTTGAGAACGTTGATGAGCTTGGGCCCGTGGCCGGTCTCGTTGTGGAGCTCGAGCGCGAGCGAGATGGCGCGTCCGGCTTCCACCTCGGCCCGGACGATCTCGTCGTAGTCCACCGGTTTCGGCCGCGGGCGGAGCGGGAAGGGGATCTCCTCTTCGGAGAAACCCTGCTGAAGGAGCAGCTCTCGCGCGGCGCTCTTGATCGACAGTGCCGCGGGTCCCTGCAGCAGAATCCCCCGGTCCTCCCAACCCGGCCCGGAGTAGTGCTCGCCGATTCCCATCCCTCCGTAGACCACCATGCCGCGGTAGGGGTCCTCCTCGGTGATGTCGTAGAACGCCAGCTTTCGGTGATCGCGCATCACGTTGTCGGGCCACTTGATTGCCGGCAGCAGTTGATTCGACCAGTAGGTCGGATCGGCCGGGTTCGTGATGCTCACATGGACCTTGATCCGGTTCTCCAGCCACTTCTCCCCGTACAGCGAAGCCCTCTCCTGAAGGAGCGACGACCGGGCTACGGCCTCTCGGAGATCCGCCTGCGCCGCCCGGATCGAGTCGGCCATGTAGGCGAAGTCGTCCGGCAGGTCCATCCTGTAGGTCATGGGGCTCTCGAGGAGCTTCATCCAGGGCCGCGCCTTGTGGTCCTCGAAGCGGTGCTGATCGAAGAAGAGGAGGTGCACCGGCATCTTCTTCGTCTCGTCGTAGCGGCGGACACACTCGATCAGAGCGCGGAGGTATCCCTGTGCCACGGTGTGGAACGTGACCGCGTCCGGATCCCCGTTCCCGTTTTGACCCTGGATGTCGTGGATCCACAGGACGCTGTAGTCTTCGGCGCGGCGGAGGATCGCACCGACCTCCTGGTGGAACTCGCGGTTGTCGACATACCAGACCCGGTTGCCATCTACGAACGGTTTGCCGACCGCGCGCTCCACGATGGCGTTCAGCTCCGCCTGCGTGTCGTGCTGTTCGGGGAGCAGCGCGTACTGAAGCGGAATCCAGACCAGCCGCGGGCTTCCCCACCTCTCCCGAGAGAGTCGCCGGTTCTCCTCTACGATCTCAACCAAACTTCGAAAGACGTACAAGACCTCATCGCGCCGCTCCGGGGTCACGAGACCGGAGGCGGGGAGCCAGCTCCTGAAAGCGGTTTCGGCTTCGCGAGCCAGGCCGAGCGTCGTGTCCGTCTTCTTTCTCCGGCCGAGAAGCCGGTTGTAGGGGAAGATCACGAAGTCGAGGAGAAGCTCCTTCGCCTGCGCCGCCACCATGCGGCCCTCCCGGGTGCTGACGCCCACCGGAAGAGCGAGGCCGGAAGCCGCGACGGAGAAGGCTCGTTCCAGCTCAGCGTGATAGGCCAGCACCTCCGCCTCGGCCGTGGGGCCGGTTGGAAACAGGGTACTCTGAGAGGCGAAGTGCGTCTCGAGCTCGGCGAGACCCACCTGGAAGTTGGCCATGGCCTCCTCGGGGTTGCCGCCTCCCTGATCGATGAACGGCGTTGTCAGCCGGTTCACCCAGTGAGCGGTCTCGGCGACGTTGGCGAGGGCATCCTCGAGCGCAGGCTCAACGCTCGGCGAGGGCATCGGCTGGAGTCGCCCGTCGGGCAGGCTGACGTGGGCGTCCCGCGCCCTGGTGTTGCCAAGAGCGCCCTGGCCGAGAGGGACCGTTAGCCCGAAGCTGACGGTGTGGCCTCTCCACGGGAGCCAGTTCAGTCGGAGCCGGCTTCCGTTTCCGATGATCCCGCTGCGCCGTAACGGAGCGGAGAGGCGGACGAGGAAGTCGAGCGACGTGTCTCGGAAGTTGTAATCGGCGCCGAGTCCGAGCCGGAGCATGGGAATCGCCAGGAGGGCGCGCAATCCACCGTCGGGACCCGACTCTCGGGCGCCGATGTATCCTTCGCCCTGGAGACCCGGACCTCCGATCGTGGGGTTGAAGAGATCCTTGAACACCCCGACATCCATCAGGACGCCGAACTCGGTGTTGTCGGCAGGGCGATAGGCGCCGGCCTCCCACCCGAGGTACGGCTTCCAGATAAGCGGGAGTCCCATCGACTTGGTGACCCCTCCGCTGTCCGGGTCGCCGGAGACCTGCGCGGCCAAACCTTGAGGCGAAGCGAGAGCGATCGCGAGGGTCAGGAACCACACCCGCATTGGCTGTTCCATTTGTCCCAGTCCAGGAATCCAGGCGGTGCCGGTGCGTGCGCCCCGTACGTGGGCAAGAGTCGAGCCGAGGCCTGGGAGACAATATGGCGAATGTGGGCTCTGAACCGCCATACGTAGGAGTATTGTTGGGGTTACGCCGTCT
>JAUWDL010000202.1 GCA_030608825.1 Gemmatimonadales bacterium | reverse complement strand
TCCGTCGAGGGGATCGAGGAGAAAGACGATCTCGAGTCCCAGCGCCTCCAGGAAATCGGAGAGCCCCTTCGTTTCGGCGACCAGGTCCTCGAGCTCTTCTCCGGCGAAAAGGCGCGCCCAGGGCACGGGCTGCTGGATGATAGCGTACTCGGCCACCTCGGCCATCGCCTGCGCGGTCGCGATGATGCTCTCTTCGGTGGGTTCCGGCGGCGTCAGGCCCCACCCCATCGCGTACGTTCGGGGCTCAGCGGAAGGGGGAGGCAGCCCGGGCGGGCCCTCCGGCGAATCTCCGCCCCCGCACGCTGGCGGGACCAGCGCGAGAAGCGCGAGGAAGCCGAAGAGACGACGAGCCGTGGAGGCTGTCAGCACCGGATCGGACATCAATCGGACAACATCTATTATCGAGCTCCAGATCGCGGCACGTTACCAGTAGAACGTCGAAAAGCCCGCGGAGATCCATACCGGATCCCGTACGGGCCGCAAGCGAAAGCCCCGCCGGAGCGGGGCTTTCAGACCTGCGGACCGAATCGACACGGCCCACTCGCGCGTTGGCGTGCGGCTACATGGGCCTACGGCTTCGTGATCTGCATCTCCCAGATGTAGTCCGTGTGCGAGTCGCAGATCTGCCCGAACCTGTCGAGCGCGATCGGGTTTTCCTCGAAGAGGTCCTCGAAGATCGCGCCTCTCGCGGCAAGCAGAGAGCTCAGGTCCGGGGCGTCAATCACCGAGATCCTCCGGTACTGGCCGCCGATGTTGTGCTCCAGCCAGCTCCAGCCGGTGATGGTCCCCTCTTCCACGTGCTTGTTGTACACGTCCGCAAAGACATTCTCGACGATGCGCGACGCGCGGTCTTCCTCCGTGAAGTCGCAGACCATGTACGTGGACAGGGCCACGGACGGACGACCCTGCTCGAGCGTTGGATCGGAGCCCGCTGCCACCGTCCAGACGTAGTCATCGTGAGAGGGGCACACCTGGGTCAGCTCGGCGGCCGCTTCCCCGGCTTCGGCGATCATGTCGTCGATGATGGCGTCGCGAGCGGCCATGACGGAGGGAACGTCGGCCGACACCATGTAGAGCAGGCGGCGCCAATGGCCGCCGGTGTGGTGGGCGTACCAGCCCCACGCGCTGATGGCGTCGGCCGCCATGTGCCGATCCAGTATCGGCCCGATGGTCTCGGCGATGATCGTGTCCGCTCGAGCCTCCCTCGACTCGTTGCAGTGGAAATAGGTGCCGAAGACGGCGGGATCGGGCTCTTCTTCCTGGGCGATGGCGGGCAGAGGCGCCAGCAGAGCGGCGAGCGCCGCCGCGAGGGTGAGTCGCGACTTCATACGAGCCTCCTTGGGATGGGACGGGACGATTAGCGCAGTCGGCAGAAGGGTATGGGGACCGCCGGCTCTCGGGCAATCCCTTGCCGTGCCTCCACATCCCTGGTCCTGCGGGGACGCAGGAGGTTATTTGTGAGCCATGAGCGCCCAGTCCGAGATCGGAGCCGTTCGGCGTATGGTGCTGAAGCACCCTCGCGAGGCTTTCGTCAGCGACCTGTCGATCGCCCGCCAGTGGCGGGACCTGGGATACCTCGGCCGCCCCGACCTCCACCGTGCCACGGCTGAGTTCGACGCCCTGGTCGAGCTGCTCGAGGGCTTCGGGATCGAGGTCCTCTTCCTTCCTCGAGACGACGATGTCGGCCTGGACTCTCTTTACGTGCGGGACGCCGCGGTCGCGACGGACGACGGACTGATCCTGTGCAGCATGGGGAAGGATGAGCGGCGGACCGAGCCCGGGGCTCTGGAGCGAGCGGTGGGCGAATGGGGACTCCAGATTCGGGGCACCATCACCGGAGACGGCATCCTCGAGGGCGGGGACGTCGTGTGGATCGACGACCGGACGCTCGCAGTCGGACGAGGCTACCGGACGAACGAGGAGGGGATTCGGCAGCTCGCGGAGATCCTGGGCGACAGCATCGACGAGCTGATCGTCGTCCCGCTACCCCACTACCGCGGCCCGAACGACGTCTTTCACCTGATGTCCGTGCTGAGCCCGATCGATAGAGACCTGGCGCTCGTCTACTCGCCGTTGCTCCCGGTGCCCTTCCGCGAGTGGCTGCTCGCGCGCGGGACCTGGCTCGTCGAGACATCCGAGGCCGAATTCGACTCCCTCGGTTGCAACCTCCTCACCCTGGCTCCGCGCCGGTGCGTTGCCGTCGCGGGGAATTCCGTGACCCGTGGGCGCCTCGAGTCGCAGGGAGTGGAGGTTCACGTCCTGTGGGGCCAGGAGATGTGCCTCAAGGGACTGGGCGGTCCCACCTGCTTGACCCGGCCCCTGGAACGCGGCTAGCGGCGTTCGAGTCGGCCCCAAGGTCGAGCCCCAGCCTATTCGGCGCGTTTCCCGGCGCGAAGTACCTCCCGCGCGGCGTTGTACCCGGCCGTGCCGCTGACCCCACCGCCCGGGTGAGTACCCGCGCCGCACAGGTAGAGATCGCGAACCGGCGTCCGGTATTGGGCGCATTCGGGAACGGGCCGCATGAAGAAGAGCTGGTCGAGCGCCATCTCCCCGTGGGATGCGCACCCTCCGGTAAGCCCGTACACATCCTCCAGATCCGCCGGCGTGGTCACGTGCCGGTCGAGGATGGCTTCGTCGATGCCCGGCGCGTACGTGGAGAGCGTCTCCACGACGCGATCGCCCAGCGCCTCTCTCCGGTGGGCGTCCCAAGGCCCCTCTCCCAGCTCGTACGGAGCGTACTGGACGTAGACCGACATCGCGTGCTGTCCCGGCGGAGCGAGGGTCGGGTCGGTCAGTGAGGGGATAACGGCCTCGAGGTAGGGGGAGCGGGACACCTCTCCGTACTTGGCGTCGTCGTACGCCCGCTCCAGATAGTCGAGGCTGGGGCTGATGCGGATGAGGCCCTCGAGGAGATCCGGGCGCGCCGCCGTTCCGTCGAATCGGGGAAGCTCCGACAACGCCAGGTGCACCTTCGCGAACGCGCCCCGGGTGCGAACCCTCTTCACCTTCCTGACGAACTCGGGATCCAGCTCCGTCGGCTCGACGAGCCCGAGAAAGGTGCGCTTGGGATCCGCGTTGGACACGACCCGAGCGGCGTCGATCTCCTCACCGTCGCTCAGAACGACGCCGGTGACCTTCCCTTCCGTGGTGCGGATCCGCTCGACTTCGACGCCGGTGCGGAACACAACGCCGTTGGCCAGGGCGGCGCTCGCCAGCGCCTCGGTCAGACGACCCATCCCGCCCGTGACGAGCTCGGTCGGACGCAGCACCTCGGCCTCCGGCGACAGACCGCCCAGCAGCAGGTAGGCCGTGCCGGCCGCCCGCGGACCGAGGAAGAGCCCGGTCACGCCCAGGGCGGCCAGGAGACCCCGCAGCGGCTCCGACTCGAACCACTCATCCAGCAGCTCGGCGGCCGACATCGGCAGGACGCGCAGGATCTCGGTCATCTGCCGCCGCCCCGTGCGGCGCAGGCGCAGGCCAAGCTCCAAGAACGCGAAGAGGTCGCGCGAGGCGGCCGGCGGAAGCTCGGGCGGCGTCGCGGCCGCCACGTGCCCCAGAAACCGAACCGCGGGCGCCATCGCGGCGCCGAAGCGCGGCCACCGCAGCGCGTCGTCGGGGGAGTAACGTCGAATCTCCTCCGCCGTCTTGTCGGGGTCACGCCAGATGGCGAGGTGGTCGCCGCCTGGAAGGGGTGCCAGGACCGCGAGATCCGGACGCCGAACCTGCAGGCCGTAGCCAGCGAGCCCGAGGTCGCGGACCACGCGCCGATCCAGGTGCCCGAGCCGGTGCGCGCAGCTGTCGAAGCGGAAGCCGGGAAAGAGTTCTTCCGTGACGGCCGCACCTCCCACGATCTCGCGACGCTCCAGAACGAGGACGCTCAGGCCGGCCCGCGCCAGGTAGGCGGCGCATACGAGTCCGTTGTGACCGGCTCCGACGAGCACCGCGTCGTATCTCTCGCTCACGGCCGGTGCTCCTTCAGGATCTGCTGGGCTGCCAGCCGTCCGGGGGCGCCACACACGCCGCCGCCCG
>JAUWDL010000382.1 GCA_030608825.1 Gemmatimonadales bacterium | reverse complement strand
GCGGGCCGATCCGGCTGCTGTTCATCTGCTTCGAGAACTCCTGCCGCAGCCAGATGGCCGAGGCGTTCGCCCGCGCGCACGGCGCTCAGCGTGCCGAAGCGTACAGCGCCGGCTCGCGGCCCTCCGGCGTGGTCAACCCGACGGCGATCCGCGTCATGGCCGAGGTCGGCTACGATCTGAGCACCCATAGATCGAAGGCCGTGGGCGAGGTGCCGGCGGGACCGTTCGATGTCGTCGTCTCGATGGGCTGCGGAGATGACTGTCCCTTCGTTCCCGCCCGCCGCCGCGAGGAATGGGAGATCCCGGATCCCAAGGAGATGCCGCTTCCGGAGTTCAGGGAGGTGCGCGACCGAATCGAGAGGGAGGTGTCGGGGCTGCTGGAGAGCCTCGGAGCTCGCCGCTAGCCGCTGATCGCTCTCAGAGTCGTCAGAGCCGGTAGAGTCGGTACCGGTGAGTCGACAGATGCAAAACGGCCCCGGTCACCGGCGTCACGCCGAAGAAACCGGGGCCGCGAAGGCGATGAGACTCCAGGCTACGGCAGGGTGTAGGGCGATCCGATCCCGTAGCTCGTACCGCCGATTCCCCTGCCGGGCAGCCGCACCTGCGGCCCCTGGCAGCCGCTTCCGCCTCCACCGATGATCAGCGGGCCTCGTCCGCCCGAGCCCTCGGGGATCCGGAATCCGCCGAGCCGCTCGAAGTCGTGGTCGTTTCCGCCACGGTTCGCCGCCGCCACGGCAGCGCCGAGCCGGTCGTACTCGATGGCGTCCCCGACGTCCGAATCGTCGGCCACGACGAGGCTGACCGCGATCATCGAGCCCTCATGTGCCATGGCGAGCTTCGGCGGCTCGAGGTCCAGAGCGGCCTCGACCGTCGATGTCTCGCTCTCCGGTGCCGGCGCCGTTTCGGCGACCACGTCGGCCTCGACTACGCGCACGTCGATGAGCTCGAGGGGCTCCTCATCCACATAAGCCAGCGCGAGTTGCGTCGTGGGCTCTGCCCGGTCGTCCGAGGCGGCGGGTGTCACGTTAAGCCGGCCCCACGCCAGGATCGACCCGTGCACCACAAGGGAGACGAGAAGTCCGATCCCGAGCACACGCCGGTAGACCCGATCGTATCCAGCCCCATCACTCATCAGCCTCTTCCTCCATACAAGGCGTTTCCCCGCTCGGCGCCAGTCACACTACTCTGACGAAGGAACACCCAGTTGCGTCACACTAATTAACGGAGCGTCGCGATGCCAGTTCCCGACGCCCATGCCTCTACTGTTGCGACTGCTGCGACCGCCGGCTCGGCAGCGCGCGAGTCGGTCGCGCCGCGGCGGAAGCCCGCGCCTGTACCGCTCGGCGAGCCGCCGAAGCGGCCGACCCGCTCGCACGGGCTTGTGCTGCAGCCGGCCTGGCCATGCGCGTCGCTCGGTTGGGAGCGCTCGGCCGCACCTGAGCCGCCCTCGAAGTAGAACGTGTCGGCGTCGTCCTTACGGACGGCTGCAGCCGACGGGTTGCCGGCGGTCGAGCCGCCCGTGACTGGGTCGGCCGGACCATGGCCCGTTGCACCCTCTCGCCCATCGTGGTCGGCGCGGGATTCGCTGCGGTCGCGCTCGAGCCCCGAAGCTGCCGCGCCTCCGGCCTGCTGAAGGCGCTTCGAGTCCTCCGGGTCCCGAACGATCTCGACGCTTCTTCGTTCGTCCGGCCCAGGTCCGGAGCTTCGGGGACAAAGCCGCGTCCTCCCGACCCGATGATGCCCGATGGATCGGCGGGCACGGTCGTCGGGATCCTGATCGTCGGCGCCCCGGAGGCCGGGTTGCCTCCCAGAGGCCCCGGGCCTTCGAACGTGCCCCTGCGCGGCCCCGCGGCGATCGGGCCGGGTAGCTGGATCCCCGAGCCCGAGGTGCCCTCGCAGCCGCTGCCTCCACCGAGGACGATGAACGGGCCCGTTCCCGACCCGCCTCCGAGGGCGATGCCGCCTATGATTCCGATCAGCGGCCCCAGGCCGCCGCCGATACCGCTCAGCGGCCCTCGGCTGCCATCTCCCGATGTGCCGGCCAGAGTTCCGGAAAGTCCCTCTCCCTCCGGTCGTGGGTCCTCCACCGCCGACCCGATATCCGTCTCTCCCGGGTCAACGGGGCTGACCGCCATCTCGGGTGCGGCTTGCGCCATCGACAGCTCCGGCGTGGGCTCGATATCCACCGAGGCCTCTTCGCTGGAGGACTGTTCCGCGGGAGGGGAAGGTCTGCTCTCGGGGACCGCGTCGGCTTCGGCGACGCGCACGTCCGTGAACTCGAGCGATGCGGGATCCGCCGCCGCCAGAGCCAGTCTCGGCCCGGACACCGGATCGGCATCGTCTGCCAGGTCCGCCACGCGACGAGCCACGTTGCTGCGTGGCACCGCCCCCGCACTGAAGTGATTCCAAGATTGGAGGACCGCCGCGAGCGCCAACAGCGCCAGCAGTCCGATCCCCGCGCGGCGAAGGTGAGTTCCGCGGTGTCTGGGCCCCTCCGGCATGGACTCCTCCCGTCGGCCTTATCCCCGCTCATAGGGCACGCTTGCACGCGCCATCCCTTAATGTTGACTTCCCCTGTGCGCCCGCGGTCACACGGTCGGAACGGATCAGACCAATGCGCCCGCGG
>JAUWDL010000314.1 GCA_030608825.1 Gemmatimonadales bacterium | reverse complement strand
CGGCGACGAGGATTACTACGTCGATTTCGGTGAGCCGGACTACCTCACGTGGGTGCACGACAATCCGGAGATGGACACGCACCTCCTTCGGTTCGGCTACGAATCGATGAAGACCCCGGAATCCGTCTACGACTACGACATGGGAACTCGCGAGAGGATCCTGCTGAAGCGGGAAGAGGTCCTCGGCGGCTTCGACACGGAGGACTACGTCACCGAGCGGCTCTACGCGCCGGCCCGGGATGGAGCCCGCATACCGATCTCGCTCGTCTACCGGAAGGGAGCGAAACGAGACGGTAACAACCCGCTCGTGCTCTACGGCTACGGCTCCTACGGGGCCAGCATCGACGCCTCTTTCGGTTCGTCGAGGCTCAGCCTGCTGGACCGAGGGTTCGGCTACGCGATCGCCCACATCCGGGGCGGCCAGGAGCTCGGCCGCTCCTGGTACGACGACGGAAAGCTCCTGCACAAGAAGAACAGCTTCACGGACTTCATCGATGCGGCCGAGTACCTGATCGAGGAGGGCTACACGAGTCCGGACCTCCTCTTCGCGCGAGGAGGGAGCGCCGGCGGGCTCCTCATGGGCGCGATCGCGAACATGCGCCCGGACCTGTGGAAGGGCGTCGTGGCCCACGTCCCGTTCGTGGACGTGGTGACGACGATGCTGGATGAATCCATTCCGTTGACCACCTTCGAGTATGACGAATGGGGCGATCCCGATGAGAGGGAGTACTACGACTACATCCTCTCGTACTCGCCGTACGACAACGTCGAAGCGAAGGATTACCCCAGCATGCTGGTCACCACGGGGCTGCACGACTCGCAGGTCCAGTTCTGGGAGCCCGCCAAGTGGGTGGCCAAGCTCCGGGCACGGAAGACCGACGACAACGTGCTTCTCCTGAAGACGAACATGGAGGCCGGGCACGGCGGCGCGTCGGGACGCTACAAGCGGTACGAGGAGCTCGCTCTGGAGTACGCCTTCGTGCTGGATCAATTGGGGATCGCCGAGTAACCGCCCGGACACCCGGCTTCTAGCGGCGTATCGTCGCCTGGATGCGGATCGCGGTCTTCGGTACCGGTGCGAACGAGCCGGCTATTGGAGTTCTCCGTCGCCACTGTACGGGTGTCCCGCCAGTGCCTGCCGCCGGGCGGCATCCACCTGGGAATCCGTCAGCCTCGTGCGGTCCGCGGCCGGGCAGCCGGGCGACATCAGGTTCCCGGCCGTGGTACACGGCACGTGCGGAAGACTCAGGGAGTGGCCGAGCTCGTGGGCGAGGATCCGAGCCGTAGCGCGCGTGAGCTCCCGGCGGCCATCGGGGTCGAGCTCGGCCGAAAGGGCGGCGGGGATGCCCGGGAAGTAGATCCCGCCCGCGATTCCCCCCAGAGACAGGATCAGGAAAGCGTCCCAGTCGCCGGTGAGCAGGTTCTCGCGGGGCAGGACCGAGGCGATGACATTGTCGGAGACCGGGCGGTCGCCCCGAAGGATCGCCGCGAACGCGTCCGAGTTCAACGCATCCTCGCGGAGGATCGATTCGATCTCCCACCTGATCAGGGCTTGCTGCCAGATCGCGTTCACACGCCCGAAGACAGTTGCCACTTCGTCTTCCGTGAGCTCCGTTCTGAGGGGCGCGAACTCGGAGGAGAGGAGGTGGACGCGCACGCGCAGGGCGAGGACGCTGCGTGCGGGGGCCACGATCTCGGCCGGCCCGGAATCGTCGCCGCACGAGACGAGGGCCAGCGCGGAGATCGCGAGCGTCCACACGTGGAGCAGGCGCCGTGCCCGCCTCCGGGTCGCGGGAGGGTGTCTCGACGTCGTATTCATTGCACTCCGGCGTGTTTCAGGGGCCTCGCCTCTTGAACATCGCACGTGGGCGTGCCGTTCCCCTCCCGCCGGACTCTCCGGACACGCGGGTCGCGGCAGCGCGAGTTCCTTATGTTGGAGCTCCATATGTTGTCGTGCCGGCAGCAGTCACTGCCGATTGACGACGTTGATCATAGCAAGGGTAGGCATGCAGCGAAGCTTCGGGAAGGCCGTCTGGACGGCCGCGTCGCTCCTTCTCCTTCCGTTGAGCGGCTGCGGCGCCGTCAACAAGATGGCCGCCAACAGCGTGACGGAGATGATGGAATCGACCGCCGAGGTGTGGTCGTCGGGGGACGATCCCGAGTTCGTGTGCCAGTCCATCCCCTTCGCGCTCTCGACGGTCGAGGGTCTGCTCACGAAGCAGCCCGAGAGCGGCCGGCTGCTGCTCAACGCGACCCAGGGGTTCGCCCAGTACGCGTACGTGTGTGTCGAGACCGACGCGATCCTCGTGGAGGAAGAGGACTACGAGCGCTCGAAGCAGCAGCTCGAGCGCGCGCTGAGTCTGTTTCTCCGGGCCAAGAGGTACGGCATGCGCGGCCTCGAGCTGGCGGATCCAGGGCTGGAAGAGCGCCTGCTCGCCGACCCCGAGGGCGCGGTTGCCGGCACTACGTTGGAGGACGTTTCGCTGCTCTATTGGACCGCGGCCGCTTGGGGTGCGGCGATCTCACGAGGCAAGGATCGTCCGGACCTCATCGCCGACCTGCCGGCCGTGATCGCGATGATGGAGCGTGTCCTGGAGCTGGATGAGACGTTCAGGGATGGCACGATCCACGACGTGTTCATCATGCTGCGCGGCCTTCCGGCCAGCATGGGCGGGTCTCCCGAGGAGGCTCGCAGGCATTTCGATCGTGCTCTCGAGCTGAACGGGGGGCGGTTGGCGGGTACCTATGCCACTTACGCCACGAGCGTAGTGTTGCCGGAACAGGACCGGGAACGCTTCGAGCGGCTGATGCTGGAGGCGCTGGCTATCGATCCGGACGAGGATCCGCGCCATCGACTCGAGAACCTCATCGCGCAGAAGCGGGCTCGCTACATGCTCGATCACGTGGAAGACTACTTCCTGGAGTAGGAAAGGGAGAGGGATGACGTGGAGACATAGGCACC
>JAUWDL010000103.1 GCA_030608825.1 Gemmatimonadales bacterium | reverse complement strand
TCACGTTCCTGCTCGGGGACACCCTGGTCGACTGGTACCAGAGTCAGTTTCTCGACTTCTGACGGTCTGACGGTCTGGACGGTCTGGCCGGTCTAGGTCGCGCTCGACCCGTCCGGCGGCTCTGCCAGGAGACGGGCGAGCCGGCAGTGAGTGATCTGCGTGTCGCTGGCGCCGAGCACCTCGATCCGCACCCCTTCCCGCTCGATCGTCTCGCCCCCCTCGGGCACCCGTCCGAGCTCATTCAGCAGGTAGCCGTTGAGCGATCGGTGCTCGTCGATCGGGAAGGCAGTGTTGAAGAAGTGGTTGATGTCCCGCAGCTCCGCCGAGGCGTCGACGAGGATCTTGTTCCGCCCCAGCCGCACGATCTGCTCCTCCGGGACGTCCATCTCATCGTGGATCTCGCCGACGAGCTCCTCGAGGATGTCCTCCAGCGTGATGAGGCCGTCCGTCCCCCCGTACTCATCCACCACGATGCCCAGGTGGATCCGGCGGTTCTGGAACTCCTCGAGGAGCGTCGACAGAGGCATCATCTCGGGCACGACGAACGGCTCCCGCGCCAACTCCCGCAGGGTCGAGAGCCGCCTTCCGGAGCTGATGGCCTGGTAGAGATCGCGCAGGTGCACGACGCCGGTGATCATGTCCACCGTGTCCTCGTAGATCGGGATCCGGCTGTAGGGTAGGGAGCGGAGCTCGTCGGCGATCTCGCCGACCGTGAGCGTCTCGGGCCAGGCGAAGATCTCCACCCGCGGCGTCATCGCATCGCGTGCCTTCGTGGTATCCAGGAGGAAGGCTTGTTCGATGAGTCGCCGCTCCCGCTCGTCGATCATGCCGGACAGATAGGCCATCTGCGACAGCCGCCGGATTTCCATCTCGGAGACGCCACCGCTTCCGTCCTTGGCTTGCGGCAGAATCCATCTCGTGATCCTCTCCAGGGGGCTCACGAGGGGGGACAGAGCCCGCTGGAGAGTCTCGATGATCGGTGCGGCGCCCAGCGAGAGGCGCATCGAATTGGAGACCGCGAAGCTCTTCGGCGCGATCTCCCCGAAAAAGAGGACGAGCAGGGTCATGACGCCTGTGGCCAGGCCGACCCCCACCGAGCCGAAGAGCTGCGTCGCGGCGTACGTAGCCACCGAGGCGGCGCCGATGTTCGCGACGTTGTTGCCGATCAGGATCGTGATGAGGAGGCGCTCGGGGTTGGCCTTGAGACGCACGAGCGCGTTAGCCCCTCGGTTTCCCTCCTCGGCCAGCGACCGGGCCCGAGTCTGGGAGATGGAGAAGAAGGCGATCTCGGCGCCGGAAAAGAAGCCGGACACCGCGAGAAGGAAGGCGAGCAGAAGGGCCGTTCCGATCATCGGAGCGGCCGAGTCCGCGGTCGATCAACTGAGCTGGGGTCTTCCAATACGGGCGGTGTGACTCCTTCGGACGGCGCGGGTTCGCGTTAGCTGGGGGTGATCTGCCAGGTCCGGCTGAGGCCGAGGAGTTCCTCGATGATGCTCTCCGCGTCGCGGCCGGCGGCTTCTGCTTCGAAGCCGGGAAGAACCCGGTGGCGCAAGACGTCCGGCGCGACCGCCCTGACGTCCTCGAGATTCGGCACCGGGCGTCCGTCGAGCGCCGCCCTGGCTTTGGCGCCGAGCACCAGATACTGCGACGCACGCGGTCCCGCTCCCCAGCTCACGAGGTCCCTCACGAAGCTCGGAGCCTCCGGGTCCTCGGGCCTGGTGGCTCGGGCGATGCGTACGGCGTACTCGGTCAGGGACGGAGGTGCCGGAACCCGGCGTACCAGATCCTGCAGCGTCAGAAGCTCCAGTGCGCCGAGAACCGTGCTCACCTCGGCCCGCGAACCCGTCGTCGTCGTGGCGGCGACCTCCACCTCCTCGTCGTGGCTCGGGTAGTCGATCCGAAGCTCGAACATGAACCTGTCCAGCTGCGCCTCCGGGAGCGGATACGTCCCCTCCTGCTCGATCGGGTTCTGCGTGGCCAAGACGAAGAAGGGGCGGCCCAGGGGACGTGTCTCGTTCGCGACGGTCACCTCACCCTCCTGCATGGCCTGAAGCAGGGCAGCCTGGGTCTTCGGCGGCGTGCGGTTGATCTCGTCCGCCAGGATGACGTTGGCGAAGATGGGACCGGCGATGAACCGGAAGCTGCGGTGTCCCGTTCTCGGGTCCTCCTGAAGGACCTCCGTACCGGTGATGTCCGAAGGCATGAGGTCGGGCGTGAACTGGATGCGGCTGAACGCCAGATCCAGGGTCTCGGCCAGCGTGGAAACCAGGGTTGTCTTGGCGAGGCCCGGCACGCCGACTATGAGCGCATGCCCTCCGGCCAGCATCGTGGTCAGCAGGCGCTCCACGAGATCCGTCTGCCCCACGATCCTGCGTGCGATCTGCGTCTCGATCGCTTCGCGGGCCGCCGCGAGTCGTCCCAGCAGGCCGACGTCGCTCGCGCCCGCCTGGAGCGGCTGCGCGGCAGGGACCGTGATCCCCGATTTGCGTGCTTCCACCTCGCCCTCTCGTCTCCGACTCGACCCCGTCCTCATCCCTGTACCGCTCCTCAACCTACGGGTTCCTGCGCGGGTGGTACACTGCCCCGAAACACCGTCACTTGCAGCCTTGCGTTATTTTTCACAAGCGGGTATGATCGCCCCGCCGTCGGCCCGGAGGGACCGCGTTCGCGGACGTTTTCAGGCGGGACGGGTCGAGGTTCTGGGTAGATGCGGAAAGAATCGGCGCCCTCGACGATGGCACAGGTTGGCCGTCACGCGGGCCATGGAATAACGATCGCCGCGTCGGTCGCGCTGTTCGCCTGGCTGGGGACTTTGCTGGACGAGCGGCTCGGGACGCGGCCTATTTTCGTACTGCTCGGGGCGTTTCTCGGCTTCAGTGCCGGATTCTACAGCATGTACCGGCGCCTCGTACTCGATCCCTCCCATGAGCGCGACGAGGATCCGCCCGCCGAATGAGCGTCTCGCGAGGCAGGCTCGGCTACCTGGCGCTGACGTTGGCGCTGCTCGCTGCCGGGAGCGCGGCGGTGTTGGCCTCCGGGTCGGCTCGAAGCGGCCTCCTCATTACGGGCGCGCTCGTGGCCTGGCTGATCCAGGCGCCGGCGTACTGGGTACTTCTCGACCGGCTGGAACGCGGGCTCGATGCAACGCGCCCGTGGCTGGCGGGGATGGCGGCTCGCTTCGGCGGCTTGGGGATCCTGGCGGTCGCGAGCTGGACCACGCGCCTGCCGCTGGCGCCCGTCGCGGTTTCGTACGTGATCGCCATGATCGCCTTCCTGATCCTGGAGGTGGTGTGGCTCGCTGGGCGCCGACCGAATGAACAGACTGAGTTGACTGACTAGAGATGCTCGGAGTGCTTAGAGAGGCGTTGCTGCTGAAGGACACGCTCCTGCTCCGGGGGCTGATGCGGCTTCAGGAGCACGGAGGCGAGCAGGCGACTCACGCCGTCCAGGGCCAGGAGGCCGCGCACGCTGAGGAGTGGGGCACGGAGGCGATGATCCACCACATCGTCGACTCCACCAACCTCGACTTCGGCTTCTTCACCATCGATCTGAGCCCGCTGCAGATTCCGCCGGTGCACATCGGTGGTCTGGAGATCGACTTCTCGATCACGAAGCACGTGGTGTTCCTGTTTCTCTCGGCGCTGCTCACGATCGTTACCATGTGGCTCGCCGCGCGCGCCGCACAGCGCCTCGAGCAGGGCGAGAAGGCGCCGGGGGGTCTGCTGAACGCGATGGAGGCGTTCTACCTTTACCTGCGCGACGACGTGGTGCTGGCCAACATCGGCCGTGGCGGCGAGCGCTTCGTCCCTCTCGTGATCGCCCTGTTCTTCTTTATCCTGTATGCGAACCTGCTCGGCCTCGTCCCGTTCGGGGCAACGGCGACCTCCAACATCATGGTGACGTCCGCACTCGCGCTGATCGCTCTCGTGGTCATCGAGGTGGCCGGATTCACCGCGCTGGGTCCCAGAGGGTACCTGCGCACCATCTTCTACGTGCCGCCCGGCCTCAACCCGGCGATGAGCGCGCTCATGCTCGTGATCATGACTCCGGTGGAGCTGATCGGGAAGCTGGCCAAGCCATTCGCGCTCGCCGTCCGACTATTCGCCAACATGACGGCGGGGCACTTCGTGCTGCTGGCGATGCTCGGGCTCATCATAACGTACGGGAGCTTTACCACCGGCTCTGGCTGGATCGCGATCTTCGGTCCGATCCTGCTCGGTCTCTTCGTCATGTTCCTGGAGATCTTCGTGGCGTTTCTCCAGGCGTTCATCTTCGCGATGCTGACGTCCGTGTTCGTCGGGCTGATTCGGCACGCACACTAGGAACCTGTCCAGGACAGGTTTCCAGCGGTCGACGGGCCCACCGGCCCTGGCCGCGCTGAACAGCTCCCTCGCTTCGAGGCGAGGGCCATCACCGGCGCCCCGACAAGGGGATCGGTCGGGAGATAGAAAAGGAGGCAAGGGATGCTCAGAATTCTCGCGCTGCTCCAGGAAGCAGGCGACGCTGCTGCAGGCGGCGCTGCTGCAGGCGGCGGGGATCTCGGTGCGGGCCTGGCCGTGATCGGCGCCGGCATCGGGCTCGGCCGGATCGGCGGGAACATGACGGAGGCGATGGCACGGCAGCCGGAGGCAGCCGCACAGATCCAGAACGGGGCGATCATCCTCGCCGCCCTCATCGAGGGTGCGGCGCTGTTCGGCCTCGTGATCGCCGGCTTCATCAAGTAATGAGCGATACGCGAGTGCGAGCCGTGGGGGAGGGAAGGCAGGCGAAGGCCTGGCTGGCCGCCGCCGGCGCTCTGTTGATTGCCGCCCTGGTCGGCGCCCTGATGGGCGTCCTGATGCCGACGCCGCTCTACGGTGCGGCCGCCCAAGAGGGGGGCAGCGCCATCTTCTCGCTGAACATCGGGCTCGCCATCTGGACCTGGGTGCTCTTCCTCCTCACGCTGGGGATCCTGGCGTGGAAGGTCTTCCCGCTCATCGCGGGCGGACTCGAAGAGCGCCAGCGAAAGATCCAGGAAGCGATCGACACGGCTCGTGAAGACAGGGAGGAGTCCCGCCGCCTGGTGGAAGAGCAGACCCGCGAGCTCTCACGCGCCCGGCAGGAGGCGCAGCGCCTGCTCGACGAAACCCGCGAGGCGGCCGGTCGCCTGCGTCAGGAGCTGGTGACGGGTGCCGAGGCCGAGAAGGTGGACATCCTCGAGCGTGCGCGGCGCGAGATGGACCGAGAGCGTCAGCGCGTGCTGGAGCAGCTCCGCGAGGAGACCGTCGACATCTCGCTCGCGGCAGCCGAGCGCCTGATCAAGGCTCGCCTGGATTCGGAGGCAGACCGCCGTCTCGTGCGCGAGTACATCGGGAGCCTCGAGGCCTGACGTGACGAGATCTTCCGGTGGATCCATCGTGGAGCCGGCGTCTCGAGAGCCGAAGGCAGGGCCGTGAGCGCCTCTGCGGTCGCCGTCAACTACGCCGGGACGCTTCTCGAGCTCGCAGCGCGCGACGGCCAGGAGGAGCGCTACGGCGAGCTCCTGGCGACGGTGGCGGCGCTGCACACGGACATCGACGATTTTCGGAGCTTCCTGGACACGCCCCGGATCCCGGCGGAGGAGAAGAAGCGCATCCTGAGGGAAGTGTTCGCCGATCACGTTCCACCGCTCTTCGTCAACTTCCTCCTGGTCGTCGTCGACAAGCGCCGTCAGCGCTGGCTGCCGGCGATCGAGGCGGCGTATCGGGATCTTCTCGACGAGAAGGCCGGCCGGATCCACGCGGCCGTCCGTTTTGCCTTCGAGCCCGACGAAGAGCTGCGGACCCAGCTCGTGACCGCGCTCTCCCGGCGGCTCGGAGCCGATGTCGTCCCGCACTTCGTGGAGGATGAGCGGATCCTCGGAGGCGTCATCATTCGGGTGGGCGATCGGGTGATGGATGGGTCCCTTCGTCGGCGATTGGACGACCTTCGA
>JAUWDL010000229.1 GCA_030608825.1 Gemmatimonadales bacterium | reverse complement strand
CGTCCGACTGGGTCTACGAGGAGGAGCTCTCCTTCTCCGATGGCTATCGGTGGAGTCCGGACGGCCTCCGCATCGCCTACTGGAGGTTCGACCAGAGCCCGATTCGGCCGTTTTACCTGATCGATGATCTGGAGCTCTACTCCAAGCCCGTTCCGGTTCGCTATCCGAAGGCGGGTACGCCCAACTCGATCGTGAGGGTGGGCTCGCTGAGCCTCGAGACGGGAGAGACGACCTGGTTCGACACGGGCTCGGACCCGGAGGCCTACATCGCGCGGATGGAGTGGGCGGCTTCCTCCGGAGAGGTCGCGATCCAGGTCTTGAACCGGCACCAGAACCGGCTCGAGCTCCGTCTCGGCGATGCCGGTTCGGGCGAGACCCGCGTGATCCTCACGGAGGCCGACGCGGCGTGGGTCGACGTGCAGGACTACCTGACGTGGCTGGATGGGGGGCGCCGCTTCGTCTGGGCCAGCGAGCGCGACGGATATAGACACCTCTACCTCTTTGCACGGGATGGGACGCTCGTCCGCCAGCTGACGACGGGCGAGTGGGAGGTTACGTCGCTGGACGCGGTGGATGAGGACGCCGGCAAGGTATTCTTCACGGCGGCCTCTCCGAGCCCCCGGATGCGCTCGGTTTACGGGGTGTCGCTGGGCGGAGGCGAGCCGCGCATGATCGTCGGAGGTGGAGGGGTGCACGCGGCCGAGTTCAGCCCCGGCGCCGCGTTCTTCATCGATCGCCATTCGACGATGTCCACACCGACCACGACCAAGCTCAGGAGCTCGGACGGCTCTCTGGTTCGACAGCTGGAGCTGAATGCCTCCCTCGCGGCATTGCTCGACTCTGCCTCGCTTTCCGAGCCGGAGTTCTTCGAGCTCGAGGCGGCGGATGGATCGCCGCTCCATGCCTACATGATCAAGCCGTCCGACTTCGACGCGACCCGTACCTATCCGCTTCTGCTCTACGTATACGGCGGGCCCGGGTCGCAGACGGTCATCGATCGGTGGGGAGGAACCCGCCACCTGTGGCACCAACTGCTCGCGCAGAGGGGCTTCATCGTGGCGAGCGTGGACAACCGCGGCACTGGCGGCCGCGGTCGCGATTTCACCAAGCAGGTCTACATGCGGCTGGGTAGGATGGAGACCGAGGACCAGCTGGCGGCCGCGAGTCAGCTGGGCGCGCTCCCCTATGTGGATGCTGCGCGAATCGGCATATGGGGGTGGAGCTACGGCGCGTACATGACCCTCATGAGCTCCTTCCTGAGTCAGGGCCAGATCTCCATGGGGATCTCGGTGGCCCCCGTCACGCGTTGGCAACTCTACGACACGATCTACACGGAACGCTTCATGCGCACGCCGGAGGAGAACCCCGAGGGTTACCGCGACGGGTCCCCGATCACGCACGCCGCGAAGCTGGAGGTTCCGCTCCTCGTCGTTCATGGCACCGGAGACGACAACGTGCACTTCCAGAACACGGTGCAGCTCTCGCAGGCGCTCGAGGAGGCCAACCGCCAGTTCTCGCTGCGAATCTACCCGAACAAGGCTCACGCCATCGCGGGCGCCGAGGCTCGCGTCAACCTCTTCGGCCTGTTGACCGACTTCGTTTCAAGGCACCTGGGGGCTGGGGGAGGCCGTCCGACGTCGTGAGGGTCACGGAGATCTTCCACTCGATTCAGGGCGAGTCCAGCTACGCCGGCCAACCGTGCGTCTTCGTTCGCACCACGGGGTGCAACCTCAGGTGCGTCTGGTGCGACACCGAGTACGCCTTTTACGGCGGACGCGACATGAGCGTGGACGAGATCCTCTCCGAGGTCGGGCGGACAGGCGGCGACTGCCGGCTGGTCGAGCTCACGGGCGGCGAGCCCCTCCTTCAGCACGACATCGGCGATCTGGCCCGACGGCTGCTGGAATCGGGCTACACGGTGCTCTGCGAGACGAGCGGCAGCCTCCCGGTGGACCGCGTGCCTTCCGAAGTGGTCAAGATCGTGGATCTCAAGCCTCCGGGCAGCGGCGAGGAATCGTCCAACGACTGGCGAAACCTGGCCTTTCTGAATCCGCATCGAGACGAGCTGAAGTTCGTCATCGCCAACCGCGAGGACTACAAGTGGGCGGCACGGCAGGTTCGAGAGCGTGACCTGGCCCGGTTCGTGGTGCACCTCTCCCCGGAATTCGAGTCCCAGGATCCGCGGGAGCTGGCCGAGTGGGTTCTCGCCGATGGCCTGCCGGTTCGTGTCCAGCTGCAAGTACACAAGTTCATCTGGGAGCCAAGCGCGCGCGGGGTTTGATGACGCTCACTTCCCGGCTCTCCCGCACGCCGCGGATGTGCGCCGCCGCCGCGCTGACCACGCTACTGCCCACGGTACTGCTCGCGGCCGCGCTCGCGTCCCTCCTCGCGGCCGCGTCCTGTGCCCCCTCGAAGGCCCCGGAAGAGAGGCAGGCCGGGCAGGCACCGGAATTCAGCGGTCTGATCGTTCAGCTGGTCATCGACCAGCTGCCTCAGTTTCTGGTCGACCGCTACGACACGCTCTTCGTCGGCGGTTTCCGGAGGCTTCTGGACGAGGGGCGCGTCTTCTCGCGGGTTTATCACGACCACGCCAGGACCAGCACGGCGCCCGGTCACACGACGATAGCGGCCGGGGTGCACCCGCATCGTCACGGGATCGTCGGCAACAGTTGGCGCGAGCCGGATGGCGAGGAGTGGGTGCTCGTCGAGAACTTCCTCGACGACACCGAGGACGTGGTCGGCCTGCCCGAGGGCCGCGGCTTCTCGCCTCGCGTTCTCGAGACGACCACGCTGGCTGATTGGCTTCTCGACGCGGATCCCGACACGCGGGTGTTGGCGATCTCCGGGAAGGTGCGTGGCGCAGTGCCGATGGCCGGTCACGGCAAGAACCACGTGTACGTGCTCAACGACGACTACGGCCCCGCCTTCGTGACGTCGACCTACTACCGCGAGGCGGTGCCGGATTGGGTCCGCCGCTTCAACGAGGGACCACTCGCGGCGTTGCTGGCCGACTCGGTCTGGGAGAGCACGGTGCCGGCCGCCGCCGCCGGCGTATCGCGGCCCGACACATCGGCATACGAGCGGCGTGGAGCGTACATGACCTTCCCACACGGCTTCGCGGCCGAGGAGGAGGTGTGGGCGCAGCGGACGCACGGCTTCATGCGCTGGTTCTGGCGCACCCCGATGCTGGACGAAGCGACGGTCGCCTTCGCCATCGCAGGGGTGGAGGCTCTCGGACTGGGCCGGCGCGAGGGCGTCGACCTGCTTTCGCTCGGGCTCTCAGCGACCGACCCGATCGGGCATGCGTACGGTCCATATAGCCGAGAACAGCTCGACAACCTTCTCCGTCTGGATCGCGCGCTTGGAGAGCTGTTCGAGTTTCTGGATGGTGCCGTCGGTCGGGACCGTTACATCGTCGCGCTCTCCGCGGATCACGGCGTGCTGGCCGCGCCCGAGTACCGGCGCCAACTCGGGGAGGTCGCCGCACGCGTCCCGCCCTCGGAGGTGCGCGAGGCACTGCGGGCCGCGGACGAAGTCGCCGCCGCGTCCGATGAGGAGCTTCATGCTCGCAGAGCGGCGATCTTGGAGGAGTTCGACTTCGTGGCGGATGCGATGACCCGGGAGGAGCTGCTGGCGGTCGATCCGTCGACTCCGCTCGCCGCGAGCGCCGATAGCTTCGTCGTCCTTTACCGTCGCTCCTTTCGCCCGGATCGCGCGATCAGCCCGGGCGAGCGAGGGGTGCTCGTGCGT
>JAUWDL010000370.1 GCA_030608825.1 Gemmatimonadales bacterium | reverse complement strand
CCGGGCGACGGACGGCCACAAGTCGCGGAGTGCCGAGATCCTGGGCATCTCGCGGCCTCGGCTCGACCGTCTGATCCGGAAGTACGAGCTGGACAATCTGACGTAATGCGCACTCCGTCGTTCAGATCCCGCATTCTGATCCTCGTTCTTGCCGTCGGCGTGGTGCCGCTAGGTGTGCTGGGGTTTTGGCTCACCCGCATCGCGCCCAGGTCCGGTGAACGTCTGTTGCGGTCGCGACTCGACGAAGGGCTGGAGGCAGCCGTGGAGCAGGTAGCCTCGCGCTGGTTGCGCATGCGTTCCGACATCCTCTTTCTCGGCGACGACACGGCAACCCAGCGGTCCCTGCGCGGAGAAGCCGAGGCGATCCCACCCCCGAGTTTTCGAGAGATCTTCGACCGGCTCGATCCGGCGGTCACCGCGGCCACCGTTGCCGACGATGCGGGCCGGGAGCTGTGGACGGTCGCCAGGAACACCGGCTTCGAAACCGGGCTGGCGGGCAGGGCGCCGGGCATGGGGCTCGATTTTGCCATCCACGAGCGTGTTTCGGGAACGCGGCTCGGCCGCCTATCGGTCGTCATGGGCGCCGCGGCCCTGCTTCCGCCCGGAGAGCTAACGCCGGCCGTGGCGGGCATGGTGGTCGGCGCATTCGAGCCTTCGACAAGGATCTCTCTCCTTCCCGTGCCGCTCGACCCCGAGCTGCTGAGAGAGGACGCCTTCACCTGGGGAGGTGACCGCTGGCTTGCCGTGAGTCGTGAGCTCGAAGACCCGCCTCTCGAGGTGGTAATCGCCGCTCCGCTCACTCCGTTCGTCGCGCCGTTCGAGCAGACCGCTCGTCGCAGCACGTGGCTCCTGGTGGGTGTCGTAGCTACAGGACTCCTGCTTGCAGCTCTCGTGACCGGCCGAATGACCCGGTCACTCGAAGCTCTCTCTCGGGCGGCCGACGCGGTCGCGCGAGGCGATCTCGATCGGCGCATCGAGGCCAAGGGTGGGGACGAAGTGACCCGGCTTGCCCGAGCGTTCAACACGATGACTGAAAGCCTGCAGGTAACGCTCGCGAAGCTGGCGCGACGCGAGGCGGCTGCAGCCGTTGGCGAGTTTGCCGCGTCCCTCGCGCACGAGGTTCGAAACCCGCTGACCGCGATCAAGGTCGACCTCCAGTCCGTCGAGGAAAGGTTGCCGCCCGACTCCCCTTTGCGGGAGCCCCAGGCGCGGGCGCTTCGCGAGGTCACTCGATTGGATGACACGGTTGCAAGCACCCTAACGGTCGCGCGCAGCGGGAGAATCCGCGCGAAGCCACTGGATCTCAGGGCCCCCGTTCATGCAGCGGCTGACGCGGCCCGCCCATCCTTCGATTCCCGGTCGGCCAGGTTGAGAATCGAGCCCTCTCCCTCGCCGATCCCGGTCAGGGGAGATGCGGCGGCGCTCGAGCAGCTCTTCCTCAACCTGATTCAGAACGCCGCGGAAGCCCTCTCCCCGAATGGGGAAGCCGTCGTGGAGTTGTCCGTCGAAGACGGAAGCGCGTCTGTCACGATTCGCGATGCGGGCCGTGGCATGCCGGCGGAAGTGCAGGAGAGAGCGTTCGAGCCGTTCTTCAGCACGCGATCGGAAGGCACTGGCCTCGGCCTGCCGATCGCGCGCCGAATCGCCTCGGCGCACAACGCAGAACTCACGTTGCAAAGCTCGCCGGGCCAGGGCACGACCGCGGTGGTGACGTTGCCCCTCTCCGCGGACGCCGCCGCGCCCTAGCCGATCTCGAGCCGCCGACCGTCGCCGCTGTAACGATGTGGCCGGGCACCGCAACGCTACGTTACAAACGATCTACTCGATCATCCCCGGCTTGTAGCGATTAACACCCTGCCAACAAACGACTTGCCGAGCGTTACCCTCGGCGGCCCAGGGCTTGTACCAGACCTTCATCAAACTCCCACCCCAGGAGGTGCATCATGAGAAGGCTGGCTGCTTGGATTCTGTTCTGCGGTTTGCTCCCTGCCGCCACTGCGTGCGGCGAGCTCGAGGACGTCGCGGAGCTCGCAGGGGCGCTTACGCGTCTCGCGGCGGGGGCGCCGGCCGCATTGGCCTCGGTCATGCGACAAGACGATTCCCCGGTTCTCCGACGCCTATGGGTAGGGAGCGAGCCCGATTTCTGGGCCTCCACTCCGTCGCCGGACGGACGCTACGTGTCGGAGATCGATTGGATCACGGGCGATCTCGCCGTCTTGGATCTGCTCACCGGTGAGCTTCGGCACGTCACGGAGAAGGGATCGTGGGACGAAGCCGTCGAGTGGGCCGAGATGTCCGCCTTCTCTCCCGATGGCCAGCAGCTCGCCTATGTCTACTGGAACGAGGATCTCTGGGGCTACGAGATTCGAGTCATCGACGTTGATGGCTCGAACGAACGCGCGATCCTGCCGCATCGCGATGGCCTCGAGTGGATCTCCGTGGACGACTGGTCGGATGACGGCCAGATCCTCGCCACGCTCTACTGGAAGACCGAGGGGGACGGTCCCGAAGAGTACGGCGAGATCGCGCTCGTCTCGGCCGAGACCGGCGAGGTACGGGTGCTGAAGACCGCGAACTGGTTCGGCACGTGGAACGCACGCTTTTCGCCAGACGGCCGGTTCATCTCATATGAAGCGAAGCCGGAGGGGCAAGAGGACCACGACCTCTTCGTGC
>JAUWDL010000012.1 GCA_030608825.1 Gemmatimonadales bacterium | reverse complement strand
GTGACCACGGCTTTCTGCTTCGGTGCAAGCCGGTCGATGGCGCTCCTCACAGTCTCGCGTACCTCCTGGCTCTCGACTCGATCCGCCGGACCCGCGCCGGATTCCACCCCGACCGTATCCGCCAGATCGCCCTCCACGTATCGGGAGAGGAACCGCCGCCGCCTCTTGAGGGCATTGAGAGACAAGTTGATCGCGATTCGCGTAAGATACGTTTTCAGAGACGCTTCCTCCCGAAATCGGTTCAGCGCCGCATAGAACCTGATGAAGGTCTCCTGTCCGACGTCCTCCGCCTCCGCGCCCGGACCGAGCATACCGATCACGGTGGCCGCTACCGCGTGCTCGTAACGTTCGATGAGCGTCCGGAACGCCGCGTGATCCCCGCCGCGGGCGCGCTCCAGGAGGTCCCCGTCCGATATGCGATCGTTCATCATCGACCAATGTGCGTTCGGCGACCTCCGTCCGCACGCGCGGCATGTTCATGCGTGCTCAGCCTTCCGAGGGCGGGGGGCCACGACGTGAGCCACGTCCCTCCTGCCTGAACCGCTGCCGCATCTCCTCGCGCTGCACGAGATACGTGCTCATCTGCTCTTCGGTCAGGACCTGCCCGATATCCTCGTCCATCTCGAGCCGGAAGGCGTTCATCTGCTCTCGCATCGCCTGGCGCTCTGCGCTGCGGCTCTCGAACAGCTCGCTGCGCTTCTGATCGTGAGCCGCGAAGATCGGCATGAGCGCCGCCACCTGATCATCGGTGAGCTCGAGACTCTGCTTCAACCTCTCCATTCGCGCTTCCGGGTCCATGCCCCGCTGGCGCTTGCCCTGCTGCGCTTCGGCCGGTGCCGCCACGATCGCGACCAGCGCCAGGCCGATCAGCCCGCTGAGCCATATCCTGCGCCTGCCCGATCTCGGCAGCCGGATCGTCTTCGTCCCTTGCTTCATGGTCCTCGCTCCGTGTTCTCGCATGGTCTGGGTTGTGCTTCCGAGCGTTCGACACGTTCGTGCCGCGCTTCATCCCTTCGACAGCCGCAGGCGGCGGATCATTCCAGCGGAAGCGGCCGCGCCGGAGGCGAAGGCCGCGCGTGACCAGTCGAGACTCCCCTGTGTCTAACTAATGGAAGGTGAGGTCGAGCGGGGATCGAGCGCGGAGAGGGAAGGGTGTTTGCGAGGCTGCGATACGGAATCGTCCTTGTCCTGGCGGCCGGCGTGTTCGCCGCCTGTGCTCCCAGGCCTCAACGGCTGACCGTGGAGACGCTGCCGCGCGGCGCGGAGGTGTATCTCCAGCGAAGCGGCGAGGTCGAGGTGGCGGCTTCGGTTGCCGGCTACTACGGATCGTTCGATGCTGCGTCGTTCGACGAGGGCTTCTACTCGCTCGGGAACACGCCGGTGGACTACGAGTTTCTCCTCGAAGATCAGGAGGCAGTCGTCGCCGGCGGGCCGGCGTATGGAGAGGTGATGCGGCGCTACACCGAGGGCCGGATCCGGGTGGTGATGGACGGCTATCGGACGGTGGAGCGAGTGGTGCGCTTCACGGGCGACCGGATCGACCTGGAGCTGGATCTTCTGTCGGCCGAGCAGCAGTGACGGCCGCGGCGCGCCGAGGCCGGCGCGCGAACTCCCGGCCTCCGACGCGCCCGTCTGCGCCGCTCTTCTAGCTCGGGAGGTCTTCCAGCAACATCTCCGCGTGCCCGGCGGGCTTCACCTTGGCGTAGACTTTCTCCACCCGGCCGTCCGGAGCGATGACGAACGTGCTCCGCAGAATCCCCTCGTACTCCCGGCCGTACATCTTCTTCTTTCCCCAGGCGCCGTAGGCGGCGGCTACGGAATGGTCAGGGTCCGCGAGGAGGGGGAAGTTGAGCTCGTACTTGTCCCGAAACCTCTCATGTGAATCCACGCCATCGGGACTGACGCCCAAGACGATCGCGCCCCGGGTTTCGAATTCCGGCAGATGATCCCTGAAGCCGCACGCCTCCTTCGTGCAGCCGGATGTGTCGTCCTTCGGGTAAAAGTAGAGGATGATACGCCGTCCCCGGTAATCGCCAAGGCGAACCGTTTGGCCGCTATCCGCCTTCAGCTCGAAATCCGGCGCCATCGCTCCGACCTCGATCATGCTTGCCGCTCCTGGAAGTTGCTGGAGCCGGCCCGGCTCGAAGCAGCCGGACTCCACTCAGCGTGATTCGACTCAGCTCCTCAGTAGTAGACCATGCCGCCATCCACGTTGATGGCCTGTGCGGTGATGGCGCTTCCCTCATCGGAGGCCAGGAAAAGGGCCGCGTTGGCGATCTCGTCTACGGTCTGCGCCCGGCCCTGCAGCACGTTCTCCAGGAAACCCTCGCGCTGGGCCTCCTCGTCCAACGCCAGCCTCTCGGCGATCGCCCGACCCAGCTCCCGTGACATCCGCGTCTCGGTCACCGGACCGGGGCAGATCGCGTTGACCCGGACGCCGCGCCGCGCCGCCTCGGCCGCGATGGTTCGTGTGAGGCCGATGACCCCAGCCTTCGACGTGCCGTAGGCGCTGTTCCATGGGAAGGCGAGCTTCGCGCCGATGCTCGCGATGTTCAGGATGACCCCCGCGCCGCGCTCGTACATCTCGGTAAGGACGAGGCGGCTTAGCAGGAACGGTCCGCGCAGGTTGGTCGCGATCACCTCGTCGAACTCCGCCGGGGTGATCTCCTCCGCCGGTCGGACAGGACCGAAGATGCCGGCGTTGTTGACAAGAATGTCGACGGCGCCGAACCGGTCGCGGGTCTCTCCGACCACCCGCTCGCACTCGCTCTCCTGGCTGACATCTGCGGTCACGGTTGCCGCCTTGCCGCCGTTCTCGGTGATCTCGGAGGCGGCCTCTTCCAACTCGGCGGCCGTCCGCGAGGCGAGAAGCACCGCCGCGCCCTCCGCCGCGAACCGGCGTGCTATGCCGCGGCCGATTCCGCGACCCGCTCCCGTGACGATGGCCACACGGCCGACCAATCTCATCAAGCCTCGCTCTCAGATCGAAGGTTTCGAATCAGTCGGACCGCTCCTCTGGATACTTCACCTCGAGCGGAAGCTTGACGCGATACGTGAGCTGCAGGAGATCGTGGCGATCCGGTGGAAACTCGGTCTCCACCGTGCCGTCCGGATAGGTGAGTGTCAACGGCTGGACCTTGAACGGTCCCTTCTTCGCGGTCGCATACGTCACCATCAAGCCATCCTCGGCGATCGCGATCCGGTTCTGCTTGGCGCGGCCGTCGCCAACGATGGAGAAGAGCGTTCCCAGCGCTCCGCCCAGCGGACGCCCCTGCACCCCCTCGATCTTGTCCTGGATGATGAAGTTGCCGTAGTCGAGCAGCCAGTAACTGATCCGCTGCCTGTTCGTGACGCGCAGATTCGGACTCGTGGTGGTGTCCGTGAAGGTGTAGCGGTCCGGCGTACCGGGTCCCTCAGGCCATCCGACCTTTACCCGGACCACCTGCTCGGGCTCGAATCCCTCCTTGATCTCGATCTTGGTCCGGACCGGGTGAAAGTCGATGATCCGGTCCTGCCCAAACTCGTGAGCGAGCGCGATGTACTCCGGCACGTCCTGGGGCTCGAGCCCCAGGACTGAGCGGTAGGCCTCGTACCAGTCGTCGTGGTGAAATAGCAGCGGCGGTCCTTCCTCGCCCTCCGCCTTTGCCGATCGCACGATCGCCAGGAGCACGGCGGTCTCGAAGCGCGTGGCGTTTGTCGAGGCGAGGAGGTTGTATCCCAGGGCCGCCTGCTCGGCCATCGCCGTCTCGATCATCTCCCGGCTCACCCGACGGACGTCCTCATCCGCGGCCTGCCCCCGAACAGCGTCGTCGGTCTGTCCGTTGAGGACCGGTGCCCCTGTCCCGAACGCCGACGCGAGCAGGAGGCCCATAACGGCCATCGCTCGCAGCGCGCTTTTCATCGGAAAGTGCGGGATCACTGGATCTGACATCTCTTTCTTCCTTCTTGGCCTGCTCCTACCCCACGTCCGCTACTCCAGTGCGCCCGTGTCGATCGCAACCTCCGCTACTCCAGAGCGCCAGCATCGATCGCCAGCAACGAGCGCAGCAGTACATCGGCTCCGTTCGCCATGTCTTCCTTCGTCGTGAACTCCCGGGGCGAGTGGCTGATACCGTCCCGGCTTGGGACGAAGAGCATTCCGGTCGGCGCGATTCTGGCCATGTCCTGGGCATCGTGTCCGGCTCCGCTGGGCATCGACACCCAACTCAGGCCCAAAGCGTCGGCGGCATCCGAGATCACGCCGCGCACAGCTTCGTTCATGGTCGCCGGTATGGAGCTCACATCCAGAAGCGTGAACGTGAACGTCGTTCCCGTCTCCTCGGCGATCGCGGCCGCGCGGGCCTCGATGCGCTCGAACAGCGACCAGATCACCTCTCTCGACAGATCGCGGATCTCGAGGGAGGTGTGAACCCGGCCTGGTATGACGTTATGGGCGCCAGGCTCCGCGGATATCCGGCCCACGGTGCCGACCTGTCTCCCGGGCTCGGAGGTCACCACCTCGTTCACCGCCTGGACGTATCGGGCGGCCGCCAGCAGGGCATCGTTCCGGCTGCCCATGGGCGTGGTGCCGGCGTGGTTCGCGGCCCCCTCGATCGTGACATCCCACCACTCGATGCCGACGATCCCTTCCACGACGCCGATGTCGACGCCGTCCTCGTCCAGGGAGGCTCCCTGCTCGATGTGCAGCTCCATGAAGGCGGCGATCTGGCCGGGAGCGCGCTCCGCCTCTGCGAGACGGTCCGGGTCCCCGCCGATCGCGCGAATGCCCTCCCTCCGCGTGAGCCCGCTGTGCGTCCTCTCTGAGAGAGCCCCCTCTCCGAGCTTGCCGATCATCGCCCGGCTGCCGGTCAGTCCGCCCTCCTCGTCCGGGAACACGACCACCTCTATCGGGTGCCGCGTCTGGATGCCGTGCTCCTGGAGCACCTGCGCGCACTCGATCGCGGCGATCACGCCCACGTCGCCATCGTAGTTGCCCCCGAAGGGCACCGAGTCGATGTGAGAGCCGAACAGGATCGGGGGCAGGGAAGCGTCCGTGCCCTCCCGTCGGCCGATGATGTTCCCCGCGGGGTCGACGCGAACCTCCAATCCCGCCTCCCGCATCAGCGACATGACGTACGCGCGGCCCTCGATGTCCGCCTCGCTGAACGCGACCCGGCTCACGCCCCCTTCCGGGTTTCGTCCGAACTCGGAGAGCGAGAGAATGCGGGCCTCGATGCGGTCGGCGTCGACTCGGGGCCCATCGGACTCGCCCGCCGGCTGCGCGCGGGCGGAGGTTGCCATCGTCCCCAGCATCGCCGCGCACGCGATATGGGCGGCGCGGATCGATATTCTCACCATGCTTATCCTCGCTGCTAAAGCGCTCGAGATGCCACCAAGCTTTTTCCACCTCGGGCCGGACGACAAGAGCACGACCAGGACGGCGCCGGTCGAATCGGCGCCTGCGATCTCAGATAAAGAGCGAGATCGAGGCGTAGATGGTGGTGGGTACGACGCCGTACTCGGACGGCAGCAGATCTCCTGGAGTGACGTCGCCGTTCCCGACGCCGACGAAGACTCCGCCCTGGGCGGTGGCGTCTTCGCTCAGCGAGTAGCTGGCGCCCGGCGCGAAGAGCGCGCTCAGATCATTCAGGCTCCAGAGCACAAGAAGCTGGGTGGAGAACAGCGGGTGAAGTTGCCAGGAGCCCTGCCAGACCGTGACGTCCGCGCTCAAGACCTGCAGCTCGCCCCTCGCGAAGGGCGGCGACAGCACGACTTCTTCGAGCTCGTCTGCACTGGAGGCGCCGAAGTCGTCGTGCTGATACTCGAAGATGACATAAAGATCTCGACCGAGCGCGTCGAAGCGCGTGTCGACGCCGGCCGTGCCCCGGAAGGCGAGTTTATCCGGCTCATCTCGCAGCTGGATCTCGCCGCGCAGCGCAGCCTGGCCGATTCCCCCGGCGCCCCCGAAGCTGAGCGCCGCGCGGTCGTGTAGCACGCCGACGTAGCCGGACAGCTCCCAGCTGGCGACCACGCCCTTATACCGGCCGAGCACGGACAGGGTCTCGTCGAACCGGAACCTCGCCGGTCGCACTACGATCTCCGCCTCGCTGAGCGGACCTGGAAACAGGCGGACTCGGCCGGCGTCCACGCCCGCCCGATACTCCCGGAAGGGGTCGGCCGGATCGAACGGCACGAACGGGTCGGCGGGGGTGAGGAAGAGCGTCGTGGCCCACGAGATCGTCTGGCGCCCTACGGTCGCGCTCAGAAGATCACCCGCAGCCGCGGTCACGCTGAGCCGATCGAAGCGGTGGGTCCAGCGGAGGTTCTCGTCCTCCTCGATCACCCACTGAAGGTCCAGCCATTCGCCGCCACCCGGCGCCACCGCTCCCGGAACGCCGATTCCCAAGCCGCCTCCTGCCGTTGCGCTCCAGGAGATGAAGTGCTCGTACGCCGCATCGAAGGCCACCGGACCGAGGCGGTGATCGGCCATGAGACGCAGGCGTTGCGAGTTACCGAAGCCGCCCTCGCTGAAGGGGCCGGCGTCGCTCCAAAGGGGCACGGTCAGGTAGTAGCCGCTCAGCCAGGGGAGGGGGATCTGCGCTCGAGCGGGCGACCCGGAAAGGAGCAGGGCTGGAAGCAGGGCCGCGAGAGCTCGCGTTCGACTCACGAATCGTCGGAGTCGATCTGGCCGTCGACGAGGCGGATCAGCCGGCGCGCCCTCTCCATGACCTGCGGATCGTGGGTCGCGAAGACGAACGTGGTGTGGGTCTCGCGGTTCAGCTCCTCCATCATCTCCAGCAGGGAGGCGCTCGTGGCGGAATCCAGGTTCGCCGTGGGCTCGTCGGCCAGGACGAGGGCCGGCCGTGATGCCACCGCCCGGATAATCGCGACCCGCTGCTGCTGCCCGCCCGAGAGCTTGCCGGGACGTCGGTCCTCGAGGCCGGTGAGGCCCGTGCGTTCGAACAGCTCGTGCACGCGCTTCCTCCGCTCTCCCTCCTCCACGCCCAGCATCAGCAACGGCAGCTCGGCGTTCTCGAACGCCGTCAGCACCGGCAGGAGATTGTACGCCTGAAAGACGAACCCCACCTGCTGCAACCGCATGTGCGCCAGCGCGCGGGCCGACATGCCGGCCACGTCGTGCCCGGCCACCCATACGTGCCCTCGAGTGGGCCTCGTAAGCCCTCCGATCAGGTTGAGAAGCGTGGTCTTGCCGGAGCCGGACGGCCCGGCCATCGCCACGAACTCGCCGCGCTCGATCACGAGCGTCACGCCCCGCACGGCCTGGACCTCCTCGGGACCCTGCAGGAAGACCTTCCACACTTCGTCCGTACGGACGGCGGCCCGATCCGTAGGCGTCTCCGCCGAGCTCGTCACACTTCGCGTCTCGGTCATCGCTCGAACTTCATCGCCTCGGCCACGTCGATCCGTGTAGCCCGGTACGCTGGATAGAGGGACGCCAAGGTCCCCACGAACAGGATGAACAGGAGACCCTGGATCACCCGGGCGGCTCTGAACAGGGGGACGATCACGGGATCGAGGACGACGCCGGAAAAGGTCCAATCCTCCTGCCACGTGAAGGAGATATCCAGCCCGTCCCGCCAGAAGAACCAGGTCACGAACAGACCCAGACCGATCCCCAGAAGGCCGCTCAGCACCGTGAGAACCACGCCCTCCGCCATGACGAGGGTTCCCGTCTGGCGCGGCGTGAATCCAAGTGCCTGAAGGACGCCGAACTCCCGGTGTCGGTACAGGACGGACATCAGGATGGTGTTCACGATCGCCAGGGCGATGATCCCGAAGGTGATCCCCTGGAACATGTAGTTGCCGAGGTCGTCCACCTTGACGATCGCGTCCAGCTCGGGCATGGCTTCCTGCCAGGTGAGAACCGCCAGATCTCCGGCGGCAATCGGTGCCGCCAGCACATCTTCCAGGTGGTGCGCGGTGCGCTTCACGGCCCGGCTTCGATCCAGCAGGACCGCCACGGTCGTTACGGCTCCCTCCGCCCTCAGCCACGTCCCGGCGGTCTGAAGCGGAATGTGAACGATCCTCTGGTCGATCTCCGGGATCCCCGTCCCGAAGATGCCGACCACCCTCACCAGCTGGCCGGAGATCTCGCCCTCCGCATCCTGGGCCGTCAGCACCATCCTCGAGCCAATCCGGAGTTCCAGACCCTCCGCCAGCTCGGCCCCGACGTAGGCGGCCAGCCGGTCATCAGGCTCGAGATAGCGTCCCTCGACCACCCGCTCGTCCAGCGTCGAGAAGCCGGCCTCCGCGACCGGGTCCACACCGACCACCTCCACCGGCCGGGCGCCCATCGGAGAGCTGGCCAAGCCTCCGGTCGTCAGTCTCGGAACGACCTGCAGAACGGACTCCGCTATGTCGGGGCTCCGCAGTCCCTCTCGGGCCGCCGCCACGCTCTGAGTGCTCAACCGGTCCTCGATCTTGCGGCTGACGGCGTACTCGGGTGCCTGAATCGCGATGTGGCCGCTCCCCATGCGCACTCCGGACTCGATCCAGTCCTCGTGGGTCCCATCTCCGAGAGAGACCGAGAAGATCAGCAACCCGCCCCCGATGACCATGGCGGCCGCCGTCAGGAGACTGCGGCGAGCCTGCCTCCGCAGATTGCGAAAGGCCAGCCTCAGCATCAGTCGACCCCGTTCCATCAATCGCCCGAAAGGGTGTCGGCGGGAAGAAGCCGCGCGGTCCGCGCCGCCGGAACCAACGCCGCCAGGAGCGCAGTGAGCACGAGCGCCAGGCCCGCCCATAGCGCGGTGGCCGCGTCGTACTCGACGCGAAGAACCGGTCTGATGAGCGCCCCGAACATCGTGAAGTCCCCGTAGAGCCACCCCAGATCGGGCGGCGCGTTGTGCCACCACAGCAGAACAGGCAGCGTGATGAGCACGCCGAAGACGAGGCTGATGGCTCCCAGGGCCAGGCCCTCGTAGAGGACCGTCCTCATGACGGCGCCGGGCGCGGCACCGATCGCCATGATCACGGCAAACTCCCTTCGACGCTCGAACGTCCCGAGGAGCATCGTGTTCGCGACGCCGAAGATCGCGATCGCGAAGACGATGAAAATGACCACGAAGCCCCAGGATTTCGCCAGCTGCGCATAGTCCATCATCTCGGGTCGCAGCTCGGTCCACGGCTGGACAACAGCCTGTGTCGAGACCGTCGAGACGGGCTCGGCGAGCCTCTGCGCCGCGTCGGGAGCCAGCCAGGGATCCACGGTGGCCGCCGCTATCTCGTGCACGCGATCGGGCGCCAGAGCCGCCAGAGCCTGGAGCTGGCCGATCGGAAGCATCGCGAATTGGGCATCCAGCTCCGCGATCCCGCTGCGGAAAATCCCCGAGACGACGAAGAGGTCGTTGCCGAGCGATCCATCGGCGGCCGGCGCCACGAGGACCACCTCATCGGCCACGTCCACCGCCAGCTGACGAGCCATCTCCGCACCGATGAGGATCTCCCTCGTCCCCCTTTCGGGGGGTCTCCCCCGCACGACGCCGCGGAAGATCCGGCTCACGCCGGGCTCGAGCTCCGGATCCACGCCCACCAGCATCGCGGCGGTCGTCGATTCGCCGGAGCTCACGAGGCCGCCGGCGTAGACGCGAGGCGCCGCGGCTTCGATCGCCGGATCCGCTCCGACCGCCCGGATCAGGGCTTCCACATCCACGCCGTCGCGGCCTCCGATGGTCTCGTAGATGCTTCGCTGCGGGAGATAATCCGCCTCGTGAACCTGGATCTGGCCCATCAGGAATCCGGTACCGTTCTCGATCATCTCGGCCGTCATGCCTGCCATGAGGCCGTTCATGAGAACGATCGCGAAGTAGCCGAAGGCGAGACCCGCGGCAGTGATGACGGTTCGCCGCCGGTTGCGGCCGAGATTCCTCCAGCCGATGCGCGGCCAGGGTTCCATCGGCACGTCAGTCGCCTCCCGACTGAAGGGCACGGAGGGAGAAGAACCCCTCGTCGATCTCGACGTCGAAATCCAGATCCGAGTATCTCACCAACGTCTTCTCGCCCGGCTTGTCGTGCGGCACCATCACCATCAAGGCAGGCACCAGCCTCCCTCCCATCTCCTGGTACTCGCCGTACTGGAGAGTCCTGACGAGCTCTCCATCTTCGTCGTAGTAGCGCGCCCAGGTGGGCATGAGGTCGTCCTTCCGCACCTCGAAGTCGATGCGGCCCCACACCACGGCGGCCTCGGGTGCGGGGGTGAGGACGAATTCCCATATCTCGGCTTCTTCCCGGAGGCCCTCGAAGCCGATCTCGATGTCATAGTCCTCCACCAGGCGGCTCTCCTTCACGAGATCGTCATTCGTGAAGTGAGAGCCCATCCACGAGCCCATCATCAGCGAGGCGGGGATCTTGATCGTGCGATCCACCCTGGGCAGGTAGTTCCAGATGTCGTCGCCCGACTTCAGGGTGGCGGTACCGGCCTCCTTGCGCGGAGCCGTGATCCGGACCAGGGAATACTCGGTCCCCAGCGACCACATCTCCATCGTGAGGCTCCGTTCCCAGTGCTCCGTCACGACCTCCATGGTCGCGAACCCATGGCTCGATTCGCCGCGCAGGATCCGGTCGACCCGGTCGATGATCTCCCGCGGAGTCTCCTGTGCCTCGATCTCGCCGCTCGTGACCAGTCCGCTCAAGGCTCCAAGCACCAGGCAGAGCCCACACCCTGCGCGTCCGATCCCTGTCGTCATTTGCCTTCCTCTCACGATGTCACGCTCACGGCGCGCGGGCGTGACCGGCCTCGATCCAACGGACCCGAGCTCTCCGTTGTCGAACTCATGTGAGGCGGAGTCGAGATCACGTCAACACGGAGAGGGGCATGATAGTCCAAACGCAAACCACGATTCGCATCCTGATCGTCGCCGTCGCCGGCCTGGCGACCGTGGCGCTGGCGCGGCCCGGGCCCGCCACGCAGGCTCACGAGGCCGCGGTCTCCGTGGCGATCCCGAACCTGGAAGCGGGCTCTGGCCCAGGTTCGATCGCGCCGCGTCACAAAGCGACCGCCGGCTTCGCCGTTTTCTGCCAGGATCGCCGCTGATCGGGGCGCCCGGCCCGGAGCGCCCCGATAGTCGGCCGTCGTCAGCCTTCGAGCGGCGGAATCCGCAGCACCTGGCCCGGGTAAATGAGGTCCGGGTTCTCGAGCATTGGGCGGTTCGCCTCGAAGATCGCCGTGTACTTCATCGCGTTGCCGTAGTGTTCCAGTGAGATCCCCGAGAGGGTGTCTCCCGACACGACCGTGTAGAAGGTCGCGGCCGGCTCCGGCGCGACGACCGTGATCTGATCATCCACCCGGGCGACCCCCTCGACGTTGCCCACCGCGAGGACCACCTTCTCCCGCTCGGCCTGCGTCTCGGTCGTGCCCGTGACCGTCGCGGTCCCGTCGTCGAACTGGATGTTCAGATCCTCGATCTCGAGCCCGAGATCACGGACGAGATGCCAGAGTGCATTGGCTTTCGTCGACTCTTCCATGTATTCCCCGACCGCGGCTGCCTCCGCGGCCTCCTCCTTCGACTTGCCCAACCCGAGCTTTGCGCCTGCTTCCTTCACGAATTCGATGAGCCCCATTTTCGCTTTTCTCCTTTGGTTCCTAC
>JAUWDL010000116.1 GCA_030608825.1 Gemmatimonadales bacterium | reverse complement strand
CGCTCACGCCGCCACCGAGGCCGACATACGCTCCAGAACCAGCCAGAAGGATGGATAGGAGATCGAGACGCACGACGCCTCCTCCACCGAGATCCGGCATCCCGGCGCCGCACCGAGAGCTCCGAACGCCATCGCGATCCGGTGGTCCCCTTCGCATCGCACCCGGCCGGCCAGGGGCGCGTCGGTTCCCTCGATCTCCAGCCCGTCGGCGAGCTCCCGACACCTGACGCCAAGGCGCCCGAGATTCCCGGCCAGGACGGCGAGCCGGTCGCTCTCCTTCAGTCGCAGCTCCTCCGCGCCCCGGATTCGCGAGACCCCGGCGGCCCGGGCGGCCAGGACGGCCAGGACAGGGATCTCGTCCACCAGGTGCGGCAGCACCCGGGAATCCACCTGGAACGCACGCAGCCGCGATGGGACCGCCCGCACCCTGCCAGTCGGCTCACGGGCCTGGACATCTTCTTCGGCCAGGTCGAAGCGCGCCCCCATCTCGCGTGCAACGTCGAGCAGCCCCGTCCTCGTCGGATTCAAGCCGACGCGTAGAACCTGGACCTCTCCCGCCCCGAGCCACCCGGCCGCGAGGAGGAACGCGGCCGACGAGAAATCACCCGGCACCCTGAGGCGCAGGGGTGACAGCTCGGAAGGCTGCCGGTCCGGCTCCAGGGAGACCACGGCTCCGCCATCCGTGGTCCGATCGACGGCGATGGCCGCTCCCATCGCTTCGAGAAGCCGCTCGGTGTGGTCGCGCGTCGCCCGGGCCTCCAAGACCTCGACCCGGGTCCCTCCGGCCAAGCCCGCAAGGAGAATGCATGACTTGACCTGGGCGCTCGCCATCCGCGGACGGTGCCTGAGTGAGCGGAGAGAGCCCGAGCGGCGAGCCTCGAGCTCGAGGGGAAGCCTCCCCTCACCCGCCAGATACCGAATCCTCGCGCCCATCGCCTGCAGCGGGTACACGACCCGCTCCATCGGACGACGAGAGAGCGACGTGTCACCCCGAATCACGGCGTGGATGCCGAGGCCGGCCAGCAGGCCGAGAAGCAGCCGAGCCGTGGTGCCGCTGTTGCCGCAGTCGATCTCTTCCTCCGGAGCCCGCCATTGGACTTGGCCTGCGATTCGGGTTTCGTCGCCCTCCTCGCGTATCGACGCGCCGAGCTGGCGCATCGCCTCGGCCGTGGCATGCACGTCGTCGGAGCGCAGAATCCCCTGTACGGTCGACGGGCCGGCGGCGAGGGTGGCCAGTATCAGGGTGCGGTGGGAGATCGATTTGTCGCCCGGCACCTCGATCGAAGTCACCCTCGACTCGCCGGTTTCGCTGCATCGTCGTTCGGCTGGAGCGGCACCTGAACCACCAAACCATCGTGCGCCACGCGGCTGGGCCGGAAGATGGCGCGCGACTCTTTCTCCAGTTGCTCCGGCTGCTCCGAGTAACGCGCGCTGACGTGCGTCAGCACCAGCTCGCGCACACCCGCCTGCTTCGCCGTCCGGGCGGCATCTTCCGCCGTCGAGTGCCCGGTTCGGCGTGCCCGCTCCTTCTCGTCGAGACTGAACGTGGACTCGTGAATCAACAGGTCGGCTCCTTCGGCCGCGTCCACCACGCTTTGGTCCGGTCCGGTGTCTCCGGTATAGACGAGCTTGCGCCCGGGCCGCGGCGATCCGACGACGTCGTCCGGGCGCACTACTCGGCCGTCGGGAAGCTCCACAGCATCGCCTCGGTGGAGAGCGCCGAACATCGGTCCCTCGGGAACGCCCATCTCGCGAGCCTTGTCCACGTCGAAGCGGCCCAGCCGGCGGTCCTCCTCGAGCGAGAAGCCCATCGAATCGGAGGTGTGCCTCGTCCGGAAAGCGCGGATCGCATAACCGTCCTGGGAGATCTCCTCGCCCGGAGCGAGCTCCCCGATCTGCACCGGGAAGCCGATTCGATCGCCGCCGAGCTCCACCACCAGACCCAGCTTCTCTTTGCTGGACGGCGGTCCCCAGATGCTTATCGGCTCGGTTCGATCCTGCAGCGCCATCGTTCGAAGGAGCCCGGTGATGCCCAGATAGTGGTCGGCGTGCAGGTGCGTCACGAAGATCGCCTCGACGGAGAACCCGACGCCGAAGCGCATCATCTGCCTCTGGGTGCCTTCGCCGCAGTCGAAGAGAAACAGGCTCCCCTCTCTCTGCACCGCGATGGCGGAGACGTTTCGCCGTACCGTGGGTCGAGCCGAGGCCGTGCCCAGAAAGGTCGCTCGTAGCAAGGAGAGTCGCTCCAGGTGATCGTCGAGGCCGCCCAGTTGCGACCGACAGCGAGCAACCTACCGCGGTCGGATCTTTCGGGCATCCCGCGCCACGGGGTAGGTTTCGAGGATGGTAGCCGTCCCGGCTTTGGCGGCCCGAAACCAACAGAAGCAGAGAGCGGAGACTCATGGGTCAGGAGGTCGCGCCCGCCCTTGCCCGAAAGTTCGGCGAGCCAGGCGGTCTGTTCGACACCGTTCTGCAGAGACTCGTGTCGGAGTGGCATCGGTTCCAGGTGGACCGTGATCCCGACCGGCTCGCCGCGCTGGGCGCCATTCTGGAGGCCGGGCTGTCTCAGCTTCGCTCGCTCGAGCTCCTTCTTGGAACGGATGACCGCCAGGAGACCGAACTGGAGCTCGATCTCGCCCTCTCTCGCGGCACCGACCGGGACGTCCGATCGGTGTACTCGGCCGATCCGCGAGCCGCGCCGGAACCCTTGGCTCGCGACCGCCGAGATGAATCGGGAACCCTCTCGCCTTCACGCCTCGATGAAGCGATGCACCTGCTGGAATCCCTTCACGACGCGCTTCAGGATGCCCTGAGTCTGGGAGAGCCTCCTCCACGGCCGCCCTCGAGCCGAGAGCCGACCGGGCGTGAGACGCCGCCACACCAGGATCTGCCGAGACCGCAGGAGCGACGTTCCCGGCCAGACACGCCTCCCGCTCCGCGTCCGACCGTCGCACCGCCCGAGCCGCCGGTCGGCGAGGTTCAGCCGGTGAGCGAGGCTCAGCCGGTTGGCGATGCTCAGCCGGTCGCCGGGAGCGGGGACGGACTCTCGGGGCGACCGATCGACGAGATCTTTCCGCACGAGGCCTTCGATGTGGCAGCGGCAGCGGAGCTGAAGCGATGCCGTCGCTTCGAGCGCTCCTTTTCGCTGCTGCTTCTCGATGCGGGCGTGGAGGTGGACCGTCGCGCCGGTCGGATTCTGCTGAGCAACCTGCGCGAGTTCGACCTCGTGGGCCGCTATGGGAGTGACCTGTTCGCCATCGGCCTCCCCGAGACGTCGGCCGAGGGCGCCAGGGTGATCGCTCAGCGCCTGGTCGGCCTTCTCGCGCGGAGGGGTGCCTGGTCGGACCGTGGCCGCCTCGGATTCGCCACGTATCCGAGGGATGGGAACACTCTGACAACCGTTGTGCGGTCGGCCCGCGCCGAGCTCAGCGGCGGAGACCTCTCCTGACGTTCCCATCAGTCGACAATCGCTCGCCGCGCTGCCTTCAACAGGACCTCGGTGGGAGCCGCACCCACCACTTTGAAACGCCCAAACAGGAAGACCGGTGTCTGTTGGACGCCGTATAGCTCCGCCTCGGACTCCGTTCGCGCCAGCTCCTGCAGGTAGCGACCATCTTCCAGCGCCGCCGCCAGCGCTTCGGTGTCGATCCCTTCCTCCGTGGCCAGCTGGAGAAGATGATCGACTCTTCCGATATCCATCCCTCTGACGAAGTGGGCGCGGAAGATCGCTCGGTGGATCCTGCGGTGGGCCTCCTCGGATAGATCTCGAGCGAATTCCGACGCCTGCAGCGCTGCACGGGTGGCTGGCCACTTCTCGGGCCGATACAGGGGCACGCCCAGCTCGGCGGCCCTCTCGCCGAGCTCCGACCAGTCGGGATCGGCGGAGTCCTCCCCTTCCGCTCCCGACCGCGCATCGACAGGGGCTATCGCCAGGCCCTCGGCGCCGACCTCGGCCCTGGTCTCCAGGGGCCGCCAGACAACCCTCAGCGGTATCGCGGATGCCGCTGTCTCCAGCAGGGTGACGGCCAGGTAGGAGTAGGGGCACGAATAGTCGAAGTAGACAAAGACGCGAACGGGATCAGGATCAGTCGGCTCGCTCACGCGGGCTCGTCGGTCTCCTCCGGAGCCCGCTCGTCGGGTTCCTTCGCAGAGCCGTCCGCCGCGACTGGGCTTTGCGCCGCCCCGCTCCACAGCGCGGAAAGCTCCTCATCGGACATCTCGCCGACATGTCCGCCGGCTCCACGCAGCGACTCCGGCTCACCCTCGAGGCTCGTGAAAAGGATCCCGGATCCTCCTTCCGCGCCGGAGCGGCCGGCCCATACCGGCCCGCGGCTCTGCGCCAGCCACTGGCGACCGTCCGCAGCCGCGAAGCGACGCTCCGTTTCCGTGAGCGGCCGTCCCGCGTCGTAAAGCGGAAGCAGGCTCGATTCCCCCAGGTCCCGGAGGCTCACCTCCGGCGTGAGAAGGGCCCGCCGGTCGCCTCGGTCGCCCTCCCCCCCATCGGAGGGGAAGAAATGGAGGACCCCGTATCCCGTCTCCGGTCCCCTCCATGCCTCCGTCGCACGATAGAGGCGGCCCTCCACCTCGAGCTCGCACTCGAATCGATCACTCGTTCCGCTCATGTCTTTCGTAGCCCCTCGCATGGACCCGCGTAGACGTCCGTCTTCGTCTCCTCCGGGGCCGGCATGCCAGCAGTCCGGCTCGCCAGAGCCTCGTCGGCGGCCTGGTCGACTTCCGCGATGACTTCCCGCTCCACATCCTCGAGCATCCGCCGATTGAGCGCCTCGCACGCCGCCGGGTCCGATTCTCCGCCGCCGGCAAGCGCGGGACCGGTTGCCAGATACTCCTCGAAGACTCCGATTGGATCTCGCCGTCCCCAGGTCTCGAAGAGAGAGGAGTCGAACATCCGGCGCGCCTCCCGCACGTCGTGTGTCGCGTGACCTCCCATACGGAACGTCTCAGCCGCCATGAAGACGGGCCCCTCGCCGGCTCGGCAACGCTCCGTCGCCAGACGGCACGCCGCGTATACATCCAGCACGTGGTTGCCATCGACCTCCAGGAGGGTGACGCCGTACGCCCGGCCCCAGCCGTTGAAATCGGCGGCCAGATGATGCTGGCGGAACCTCGTGCCGAGGGCGACCTGGTTGTTCTGGATGATGAAGACGACCGGCAGTCGCTGAACGGCCGCGAAATTGAGCGCCTCGTGCACCTCACCGTGCTTGGTCGCCCCATCGCCGATCCACGTCAGGGCGACCCGCGGCTCGCCCCGCTTCCTGAAGGCGAGAGCGAATCCGTTCAGGACGGCCGCCAGCGAGCCGACCATGCTGACGGGAGCGACGATACCGTACTGCAGGCCGCCGACGTGGAGATCCTTCCCGCGCGTCGGAGAGTCTGCGGTGGCGAGATACCCGCGTAGCATGTCCGCGAGCGGCATCCCCATTTCATGACAGGCGCCCGC
>JAUWDL010000187.1 GCA_030608825.1 Gemmatimonadales bacterium | reverse complement strand
GGCAGATTCTGGAGGAGGTATACGTCTACGGCTCCTTCCTGCAGAGCAAGATGTACCGGAACGACGTCCGGTGCGGCGATTGCCATGATGTCCACAGCCTCCAGCTCGTCCGAGAGGGCAACGAGCTGTGTCTCCAGTGTCACACGGCGGCCGTCTACGACAGCTCCGACCACCACTTCCACAAGAAGATCCACGAGGGCGAGCCCAGCGATGGCGCCCTTTGCGTCAAGTGCCACATGCCCGAGCGGCCGTACATGGTGATCGACTACCGGGCGGACCACAGCATCCGGGTGCCGAGGCCAGACCTGACGCTGGAGCTCGGGATCCCGAACGCCTGCAGCCAGAGCGGGTGTCACGGCGACAAGCCGGCTCAGTGGGCGACCGACCACTTCACGCGGTGGTACGGGGTGGCGCGCCGGTCCCACTACGGGACGGCCCTGGAGGCGGGCCGCCGCGGGGCTCCGGAGGCCGGGCCCGAGCTGATCCGGCTGGCCAGCGACCCCCTCTACCCAGCGCTCGTCCGGGCCACGGCCCTCTCGCTCCTCGGCCGGAATCCAGGAGATGAGAGCACGCGCGCCTTCAACAGCGCCCTGGCCGATGAAGACCCGCTGGTGCGCTACACGGCGGTGCAGGCGGTGAACACCGCCGACCCGCGGGAGCTCGTCGACCTCGTGGCTCCCCTACTGGCGGATCCGACGAAGGCCGTTCGCGGTCAGGCCGCGGTGCGGCTCGCCCCGGTGCCGCGGGATCTGCTCGAGCCCTACCAGCGCACCGCCCTCGACTCCGCCCTGAACGAGTACCGGACGGCGATGAGCTACTCGCTCGACTTCGCGGCTTCCGGCCATAACCTCGGCAACCTGTACTCGAGCCTGGGCGATCCCGCGAAGGCGGAGGAGTACTACCGGACGGCGCTCGAGATCGACGACCTCTTCTATCCCGCCAAGATGAACCTGGCGATGCTGCACAACGGCCAGGGTAGGAACGCGGAGGCCGAGGTGCTGCTCCGCGAGGTGCTCGACGACTATCCCGACGTGTACGAGGCCGCGTACTCCCTGGGGCTGCTGCTGGCCGAGATGGAGCGCCCGGCCGAGGCAGCCGAGTTCTTGGAGCGGGCGGCCGATGGGATGCCGCAGCGATCCCGGGTTCACTACAACCTCGGCCTGCTGCTCCAGAGCCTCGGGCAACGGGCCGAGGCCGAGGCGGCTCTACGAGGAGCCCTCGACCTGGAGCCGGAGAGCCTGGAGTACCTGTATGCGCTCGCGGACCACTACGTGAAGCGGGGCGAGCCGGCCCGGGCGCTTCCCCTCGCCGAGCGCATGATCACCGCCCACCCCGACGATCCCCTGGGCCCGGAGTTTAAGGCGTTCCTCGAGGGATCGCTCCAAGCGCAAGAGTAGGTCCCGGGTGACTGCCCTTGACACACAGAATCGTCTGGTTGGTATTGTGGCTCGTGAAGATTCCCCCGGTTTGACTGAACGTCTAGGAGGAGAATAGAAAATGAAAAGATATACCACGGCGGCTGCGGCTCTGCTGTTCGCCGCACTGGGCGCCTCGCCAGGGTTCGCTCAGGACAAGCCCAACATTCTGGTGGTCTGGGGCGACGACATCGGGCAGTCCAACATCAGCGCTTACACGATGGGCATGGTGGGCTACCGCACGCCGAACATCGACCGGATCGCCAACGAGGGGATGATGTTCACCGACTACTATGGCGAGCAGAGCTGCACGGCCGGCCGCTCGTCGTGGATTACGGGGCAAAGCGTTTTCCGGACGGGCCTGTCGAAGGTCGGTCTTCCGGGCGCCGATCTGGGCCTGCAGGTCGAGGATCCGACGATCGCTGTCATCCTCAAGGACCAGGGCTACACCACGGGGCAGTTCGGCAAGAACCACCTCGGGGACCGGGACGAGTTCCTGCCGACCAACCACGGCTTCGATGAGTTCCTCGGGAATCTCTACCACCTGAATGCCGAAGAAGAGCCCGAGAACGAGGACTATCCGGGCGACGCGGTCCTCGCCGATGGCCGCACCTTCCACGAGACGTTCGGTCCGCGCGGCGTCATCCACAGCTGGGCCAACCCGGACGGGACGCAGAGGGTCGAAGACACGGGTCCGCTCACCAAGAAGCGGATGGAGACGATCGACGACGAGACGGTCGAAGCCGCGATCCGGTTCATCCGCGATGCGGAAGCCGCCGGCACGCCGTGGTTCGTCTGGTGGAACGGCACCCGGATGCATTTCCGCACCCACGTGAAGCCGGAGCTGCGAGGGATCTCCGGGCAGGACGAGTACGCCGACGGCATGGTCGAGCACGATATGCATATCGGGAAGTTCCTGGACCTGCTCGACGAGCTCGGCATAGCCGACAACACCATGGTGTTCTACAGCACCGACAACGGCCCTCACATGAACACCTGGCCCGACGCGGCCTGGTCGCCGTTCCACGGTGAGAAGAACACGAACTGGGAGGGCGGTTGGCGCGTGCCGGCGATGGTGCGCTGGCCCGGGCAGATCCCTGCCGGCTCGATTTCCAACGAGATCGTCCATCACATGGACTGGCTCCCGACGCTCGCGGCCGTTGCCGGCAAAGGGGACATCAAGAGTGACCTGCTCGACGGCTATACGTCGAGCGCGATGGGCCGCGACTACAAGGTCTATCTGGACGGGTACGACATCCTGCCGCTCCTGACGGGCCAGACCGACGTGAGCCCCCGAAATGAGATCTTCTACTTCTCCGACACCGGCGATCTAACGGCGCTGCGTTACGCGGACTGGAAGCTGATCTTCCTCGAACAGCCCTCGGACGCCGGCCTTCGGGCGTGGACCGATCCCTGGGTCGTGCTGCGTTTTCCGCTGATCTTCAACCTCCGCCGCGACCCGTATGAGCGGGCGATCGAGACCTCCAACACCTACTACGACTGGCTGATCGACCGGATCTTCCTGCTCGTGCCGGCGCAGCAGTACGTGGGGAGGTTCCTGGCGACGTTCCAGGAGTTCCCGCCACGTCAGACCCCGGCCAGCTTCACCATCGACCAGGTGATGGAGAAGCTGTCACCGCCGAGTCACTGACCAGCAACCCGAGAGGCGGGCCTTCGGGCCCGCCATTCTCCCTCTTCCGAGGACCCCGACCATGACCATCGCGAGCAAGATCACGGGCCTGATGGCTCTGACCCTCCTGCTGGCCTGCAGCCCGCCGGGGGACGAACGCCAGCCCGCTGCGGCGTCCGACCCGCCGGAAGCGACCCCGTCCGACCCTCTACCGTCCTGGAATGACGGGGACGCCAAACAGCAGATCCTCGAGTTCGTCGCGCAGGTCACCAACCCGGCGAGCCCCGCCTTCGTGCCCGCGGGCGAGCGGATCGCCACCTTCGACAACGACGGCACCCTGTGGGCCGAGAGACCGCTCTACTTCCAGCTGCTCTTCGCCGTCGACCGCGTGCGCTCGATGGCCGACGATCACCCCGAGTGGCGCGCCGAACAGCCGTTCAAGGCGATCCTCGAGGACGACCGGGAGGCACTGGGGAAGATGGGCCATGCGGAGCTCGGTCAGCTCCTCGCCGCGACCCATGCCGGCATCACCGCCGAGGAGTTCAGCGCGATCGCTCGAGGGTGGCTGGACACCGCCCGGCATCCCCTCTTCGACCGGCCCTTCAACGAGATCATCTATCAGCCGATGCTCGAGGTTCTGAGCTACCTGCGCGCCAACGGCTTCAAGACCTTCATCACCTCGGCCGGCGGCATCGAGTTCATGCGCACCTTTGCCGAGAAGGCCTACGGCATCCCTCCCGACCAGGTCATCGGCAGCAGCATCGAGACCGAGTTCCGCGTCGAGGGCGATCGAACGTTCCTGATGCGGCTACCCGAGCTCCACTTCGCCGACGACAAGGAAGGCAAGCCGGTGGCGATCAACCGCTACATCGGCCAGCGGCCGATCGCTGCGTTCGGCAACTCAGACGGCGACCTGCAGATGCTCCAGTACGCCGCCGGTGGCGACCGGGCGAGGCTCATGGTCCTCGTCCATCACGACGACGCGGAGCGCGAGTACGCCTACGACCGCGAGTCGAGGATCGGTCGCCTGGACAAAGGCCTCGACGAAGCGGATCGATGGGGCATCACGGTGGTCAGCATGAAGGACGACTGGCGTACCGTGTTTCCGTGGGGGAGCTGAGCGGAAACCGAACGCGGAAGTTCATGCCACCCTCCTAT
>JAUWDL010000102.1 GCA_030608825.1 Gemmatimonadales bacterium | reverse complement strand
CTTGGAGCATCGGTTCGAGCTGGATCCGGCCGGCACCTCGTGAACGATCGAGACCGGCGTCGGCTCAGGCGACGCCGGAAGCCAGCTCCGCCTCGAGCGCCGCGATCTCTGCTCTCACCGCGTCGACGACGTCCTCGAGCGGGATGAGCCGGGCCTCCGATTCGGTGCGGCGCTTGAGCTCGGCCCCGCCGGCCTTCAGCGAGCGCTCCGAGACCAGCAGCCGCAGCGGCATGCCCTGCAGGTCCGCGTCGTTCAACTTCACGCCGGGACTCGCGTCGCGGTCGTCGAACAGCACCTGGATCCCGCCGGCTCGCAGCCTCTCGTAGAGGTCCTCCGCGGCGGCCGCCGTCTCACCCGATTTTGCCAACGAGACCAGGCTCACCTCGAACGGCGCGACGCTGACCGGGAGGGCGAGTCCCCGCTCATCCCGGTGTTCCTCGGCGACACAGGCCAACAGCCGGCCGAGGCCGATGCCGTAGGAGCCGAGCACGATCGGCTTCTCCTCGCCGTCTTCGTCCGTGTAGTAGGCGGCGAGCGCCTCCGAGTACTTCGTGCCCAACTGAAAGATGTTGCCGACCTCGACGCCGCGAATCAGCTGTAGGGTCTCGCCGCATTCGGGGCAGGACGCACCTTCGAAGGCGGTGGCGATCTCGCCCACGACGTCGGCCTCGTAGTCGCGGCCGCAGCTCGTGTTGAGCAGGTGATAGTCCGGCTCGTTCGCGCCCAGGATCAGATTCGGCGACATGGCGACGAGCTCGTCCACGACCACGACGGCGCCGCTTCGGTCGATTCCGATTGGCGATGCGAAGCCGGGAACAGCCCCGACCTCCTCGATCTCCTCGTCGCGCGCCGGTCGCAGGGCGAGCGCCCCGGCGTGCCGCTGCACCTGAATCGGGTTGGCGTCCATGTCTCCACGAACGATCGCGACGACGAGTCGTTCCTTGGAGGGGTCCGGAAACGTGCCCATGAAGAAGACGATCTTGCCGGTCCGCGCCGGTTCGACACCCAGGAAAGAGCTCAGCTCCGCGATCGTCTTCGAAGCCGGAGTATGGACTCTCTCGATCGGCTTCGGTGCTTCATCCGGCGCATCGCCGCGATCGAACCGAGCGACCTCCAGGTTCGCGGAGTAGTCGCAAGCCGAGCACCGCACGAGGCTGTCCTCTCCGATCGCCGTGACGTACATGAACTCGTGCGCCACCTTGCCGCCCATCATCCCCACGTCGCTGAGCACGGGGAGCAGGGTCAGGCCGGCGCGGTGCCCGATCTCCAGGTAGGCCTTGTAATGAGCGTCATATTGACGTTGCAGACCCTCGTGGTCGCGGTCCAGTGAGTAGGAGTCCTTCATCAGGAACTCACGCACCCGAATCAGTCCGCCTCTCGAGCGAAGCTCGTCCCGGAACTTCGTCTGGATCTGGTACACGAGGATCGGGAGCTGCCGGTACGATTGCACCTCGGTGCTGGCGATCTGCGCGACGACTTCCTCGTGCGTCATGGCGAGAACCATGTCGCGCCCGCGTCGGTCCTGGAAGCGGGCCATCGTGTCGTCGATCTCGTACCACCGTCCCGTCGCCTGCCAGAGCTCCGCCGGGTGCACAACCGGCAGGCTGACCTCCTGGCCGCCGATTGCGTCCAGCTCTTCGCGGAGGATCCGGGCTATCTTGAGAAGAGCTCTCTGGCCGAGCGGGAGGTAGGAGAAGATGCCGGCCGCGAGCTGGCGCACGTAGCCGGCGCGCACCAGGAGCTGGTGCGAGGCGACCTCCGCGTCGCCAGGCGCCTCCCGGAGCGTCGTTCCGAACAGGTGGGAGACCCTCACGCCCAATCCTCCTCGTACATGATGTAGCGCGACTCATTCATTCCGAGCACGCCGTAGGTGTCTTGGGCGGTCCCGTTGTCTCGGTCCACGTAGAGCCGCAGGCCTACCACGCCCTCGGCGCGGCCGGCTTCCCGGACGTGCTCGTGCAGCAACCGGTATACGCCGCGGCGCCGATGGGCCGGTGCCACGTAAACGCTCTGGATCCACCACACGGGTCCGTTGCGCCAGTCGCTCCACTCCGGCGTCACCATGAGCTGCCCTGCCACCTCGGCGTGGCCGCCGGACTGCCCTGATACCTCGGCTCCCTCGGCGAGGAAGTAGCGGCCCTTCGATGGGTCGGCCAGGAGTGCCTCGACACCGGCCACGATCGTGGCTTCCTCCAGATCGCGGCCCTCCGTCTCACGGGCCATCGCCTGATTGAACCGAACGATCAGGTCGCGGTCCTCCGGCCGAGCGGGCCGGATCCGGTAGCCTCCGGTCATCTCACGTACGCCGATAGGCGCGCGCGAGGAGCCACCAACTCACCGCGAGCGCGATGCTGATCCACAACACCCCCCAGACGAGTGTCGGAACATGGGTGAGCTCAGCCAGCATCCGGGCGTCCGATTCGAGGTGTGGCCGGTCCAGGATGTCGCTCTTGATGTCCAGGATGGCGTACAGGGAGCTGGTAAGGCCCAGCGCGGTGAGCAGCGTCCTGTTCGCGTAGTCCGGCAGATAACGGGCCGAGGCCAGCAGCGCCGCGCTGAACAGCGCCGCGAAGACGAGGCTGAAGCCGGTCCGCATGAAGAGGGCGCCGACGGCCAGGACCATGACGCCCACCGCGGCCATGCCGTACCTGGCCCAGCGCCCGCCGCGCATGGCAACGGCGAGGAGGAGCCCTCCCCACGCCAGGCTGCCCAGATAACCGGCCGACAGGGTGAGGAACGGCGATCCCCCCGGGCAGATGCAGGCGCCGCCCTGGTCGGGGGTGATCACGATTTCCCGGATGGTGCCGCCTGTGGCGACGGCCATGATCCCGTGGCTGATCTCGTGGAGCAGGACGACGAAGATCTTGAGCGGATAGACCGCCGGTGTGTCCCAGAGGAACCAGAGGGCGAGGAAGTACGCCGCGAAGCCCGCCACGAAGTGAAGGCGCCGGCGGTCGTTCGTGCCCTTCTTGCCGGTACTCGTCCGGCGGCGGCTGCCTTTCGTCGAGCTCATATCAGGACGACGAGTGCGATCACGCACAAGAGAATGCCGGCGATCGCGGAAAGGGGAAAGGAGCGGTCGAACCACGCCCTGCTGACCCCGAAGACCGTCAGAAAGAAGGCGAGCGAGCCATAGACCGCGATCAGGAGCTCTCGCCAGAGCTCGCTTCGGTTCAGGAGCAGGACGGCGATCCCGGTGGCCGCCGCGGCGGCCAGCAGCGTTCGCTCGTGCAGCGCCTCGCTGGGTCGGGCGTATTCCGTCGCCGGCAGTCGGCCGCCCAGCGCGAACGGCAGCAGGAGGGCGGCCTCGGCTCCCAGGGTGGCGAGCCACGCCAGCTGAGCCGTTCCCCGAACGGTGAGCGCGTCCGTGAACGCCGCGAAGAGGATCGACGTCAGGGAAAAGGCTCCCATCAGGTAAAGTCCGTATGCGATCACTCGCGTCGAGACGAGGTTGGCGAAGTATCGGCCGGGCTCGTCCCGCCGGAGCCGCAAAGATGGCACGCTGTCGAGCGGCCAGCGCCGCACCGCGCGCGGAGGCCAGTTCCGCTTTTGGGCCGCCTCCATGAGCCTCGACGCTTCTGCTCGCGCCCGTCGCGCGTCGGAAGCCCCTATCCAGCCGGCCCGTTCCGCTTCTTCGAGCTCCTCCCGGTCGAGCATTTCCACGTCGCCACGACGCGGTTGCCAGAGGTCGAGATAGGCGTCGGTGATATGCCAGACACCCGATATCCCGAGATCGGCGTGAAGGACGATATTCGTGTAGTAGCCCCGCAACCGTCCGTCGGGCTCGTAGACCGCCGCGACCTCGTGCTCACGCTCCGGGAAGGTGAACCACAGGAGCGCGGCACCGGCCGCCGGCTCCGGGCCTACATCGCCGCCGTGCTGCAGCGTGATCTTGTAGCCCTCGCCGTCGAGAAGAAGCTCCTGTCGGTGGCGGGTGATGTCGGCGGGCGGACGCCGGTAGACGATCTCGACGTAGGGGGCGTCCGGCGGAGGCCGGATGTCCGACGCCGCGACCAGAGGACGGCGGAACGGAAGAGGGCGCCTAGTCAGCGTCTGTGAACGTGAGGTCTTCCTCCGCCATGGAGCGGAGCAGACCGGCGGGAGCGAACCGATCCCCCAGACGTTCCTCGAAGTTCGAGAGCTTATCCACGATGTTCGGGATCCCCTCACGGTCGGCCCAGCTCAACAGCCCCCCGCGGAACGGCGGGAAGCCGATCCCCATGACGAGTGACAGGTCCAGCTCACCCGCGGTCTCGACAACCCCTTCCTCGATGGCGTAGGCCGCCTCGTTCACCATCAGGTACAGAGTCCGCTGCCGGATCTCTTCGGCATCCGGGGCGTCCGCACCAGCCTTCCCGGAGTACCTTTTCGCGACGACCGGCTCGACGCCCTCCTGCCGCCCTCCCTGGTAGCGATAGAAGCCGCGCCCGTTCTTGCGGCCGAGCAGGCCCTCGCTCCGCAGTCCGTCAACGACGCCGCCCGCCCGCATTCGCTGGCCGAAAGCGCGCTCCATCTCGGCGGAGACGTGGTCGGCCACGTCGAATCCGATCTCATCGAGCAATCGACACGGGCCCATCGGCATACCGAACTCCTCGAGTGCCGCGTCGATCGACAGGACATCCGCTCCGTCGTCGAGCAGATGCCCGGTCTCGTTCAGATAAGGCGAGAGCAATCGGTTGACGAGAAAGCCGGGCCGGTCCGCCACGAGAACCGGGGTCTTTCCCATTCCGACAGCGAACGAGAACGCCGTCGCCAGTACCTCCTCCGAGGTCGCCTCCGTTCGCACGATCTCGACCAGCGGCATCCGGTGGACCGGGTTGAAGAAGTGGATGCCGACCACCCGGTCCGGGCAGCTCGAGGCTTCAGCGAGCGTCGTTACCGAGAGTGAGGAGGTGTTCGTGGCGAAGATCGTGTGGGACGGGACCCTCTCTTCGACGTCCTGAAGGACCTGCTGCTTTACGGCCATTCGCTCGACGACGGCCTCGATCACCAGGTCCACCTCGCTGAACTTGTCGTAGCTCACCGTGCCCTGGATGAGGGCGAACTTGAGCCCGGCTTCACCGGAGCTGAACCGACCCTTGCTCGCCGCCTTTTGCAACAGCTCGTTGGCGTGGCGGAGGCCGGAATCGAGCGCCTCCTGCTCGATATCCTTGAGGATGACCGGGACGTCGTGCGATGCGATCAGCTCGGCAATGGAGCCGCCCATCACGCCTGCCCCCAGAACGGCCGCACGCTCCACTCTTCGCGCTCGGCCCATCGCCTCTTCGCCCAGCCTTCGCTTGGCGTCCTGCTGCAAGAGAAAGATGCGCACCAGGCTTCGCGACTCGCGGGTGACGGCCAGCTCGGCGAGGGCGTGCGCCTCCAGGGCCAACGCCCGATCGATCTGGACTCCGTAGGTCTCGGCGACGAGTCGTAGAGCTCGGCCGGGTGCCGGGTACCAACCCTTCGTGCGGGCCTCCGTCTTTCGTTCGGCGATCGAAAACAGGAGCGATCGACCCGGGCCGGTGTCCTCGAGGAGACGCTTCACCAGAGGCTTCTTCCTGGGCTTTCCCCTGGCCTTCCCTGCGAGGATTTCCTTCAAGAACGCCGAGACCTCCATGTCGAAGCGAGCCTTGGGCGCGATTCGGTCCAATAGTCCGATTCGCTGGGCACGGTTCGCGGAGATCGTCTTCCCGCTGAGGATGAGATCCAGCGCCGACTGAATCCCGACGAGAGCCGGAAGTCGGACGCTCCCGCCGAAGCCGGGCAGGATTCCGAGTCTGACCTCCGGTAGCCCCAGACGCGTGGTCGTATCGTCCGATCCGATCCGATGTTCGCAGGCGATGATGAGCTCGGTGCCGCCGCCCAGGCACATCCCGTCGACGGCGGCGAGCGTCGGCACCGTGAGGCGCTCCAGTCGACGGAAGATCCTCTGCGCCTCGCGGCTCTTCTCGAAGGCGTCGCTGCGGTCGCGGACCCTCTCGAGCTCGCGCACG
>JAUWDL010000043.1 GCA_030608825.1 Gemmatimonadales bacterium | reverse complement strand
GCCGGGGGCGCGCCGGCCGGATCATCGCCCATGGTCGCGCCGGCAGACAGGGCGGATACTTCGCTCATAAACCTCCGCCTGAACTCCTCGAGAGCCTCCCGGCGGAGATCCAGCCCCGCCGCCTCGCGGTGCCCTCCGTAGCGCTCGAGCAGAGCCGAACACTCATCGAGGACGCCGATCAGGTTGGCACCCCCAGCGGAGCGGGCCGAGCCTCTTCCGAGATCCCCGTCGAAGCTGATGATGACCGTGGGCCGGCGGAAGCGCTCGGCGATCCGCGAGGCGACGATGCCGAGCACCCCGGGGTGCCAATCGTCGCTCCACAGCACGAACGCCGAATCGCGCTCCGGGTCGAAGCTCTCCCTCAGCTGGGCCTCTGCTTCCTCGGTCACCTGCCTGTCCACGGCGCGCCGCCGCCGGTTGTGGTCCTCCAGCTTCCACGCCAAGGCTTCAGCCTCCGCCGCATCCTCGGTGACCAGCAAGCGGAGGCCCTCTTCGGCCGCTCCCACGCGCCCCGCCGCATTCAGGCGCGGAGCTAGCTGGAAAGCCACGTCCTCCGCGGAGACCGTGTCATCGAGCGGCGTGACCCGCGCCGCCGCCATCAGAGCCCATAGACCACGGTTCCGGGTGCGGGCCAGCACCCGCAGACCGGCCCTCACCAGGGTCCGATTCTCCCCGACAAGTGGACCCCGATCGGCGATCGTCCCGATCGCCACGAGGTCGAGGTGACGATTCAGCGAACCTGCAGGCCGGCCCGCCCTGCGGTGGAGCGCCGTAAGTAGCTTGAAGGCCACGCCGACTCCGGTGAGGCCGTCGAACGGGTACTCGCTGTCGGCACGGTGCGGGTTCACGATGGCGCAAGCCGCCGGGAGTCGAAGACCCGGTCTGTGGTGATCGGTCACGATGACGTCGAGCCCAGCTTCGTTCGCCGCGTCGACCGCCTCCACAGCCGTCATCCCGCAGTCGGCCGTGAGGATGAGTCGCGCACCTATCTCCTCCGCCCTGGCCAGGCCGGCCGCTCCCAGATCGTACCCGTCGCGCAGCCGGTGCGGGACGAAGGCGTCCACCCGTCCGCCGAGCTCTCGCAGGCCCCGGGCCAGCAAGGCCGCCGCGGTCATGCCATCCACGTCGTAGTCGCCATGTACGAAGATCGTCTCCCCCGCAGCGATCGCCTCCTGGATGCGGTCGACGGCCGCCGTCAGGTCCGGAAGCGATTCCGGAGGCGAGAGCGTCTCGAGACTGGGGCGAAGGAAGTCGCGGGCCGCGTTGGGATCGCGGCAGCCGCGGCGAACCAGCAGCTGGCAGAGGAGTGAGGGAAGCTGGAGGGATTCTCGGAGCGCGTCTACGTCGGCGGGAGAGACCGGTCTCGGCTCGATCCAGCGGCGGCGAGGTCGTACGGCTTCTGTCACCCGCAGCTCACTCGACCGGATAGAGGATGATCCCGCAGCCCTCGCAGAGGTGGAGCCGGCTTCGTGAGCGAATCTCGGCCTGACGCTGCTTCGGAATGAAGGTGTAGCAGTGACCGCAGACGCCATCGGGGGTGAGGGCGGCCAACACGTGGCGGGTCTTGCCGCCCCGAACCGATTCGTAGAGGCGACGCGCCTGCACATCGAGCCTCAGCTCACGGTTTGCGCGACGATCTCGCTCAACCAGGATCTCCGACTCCAGTTCCGCTCGCCGCACGTTCGTCTCGCTCTTCAGCCCCTCGTAGGAAGCCCGCTCCTCCGTGAGCCGGCCCTTCAGAACGGAGAGCTCCGCCTTCGCCTCCTCGACCTCCTGCATCCCCTGCAGCTGCTCGTCCTCGGCAGCTTCCAGATTCCGTCGGGCCGCATCGGTCTCGGCTCGCACGGCCGTGTGCTGCTTCAGGTTTTGCACTTGCTGCCCTCGTTGCTGAAGCCGCTTCAGGGTCTCCCGTCCTGCCTTCGCGGCACGCTCCGACTTGCGGAGGCGGCTCTCGGCCTTTTCCGCACGCTTCGCGACGGCCTCGGCCCGCACCTCCAATTCGGCAATCTGACGCTCTAACTCGAAGAGCTCGGGCGAGAGAGCCTCCAGCTGCGCCGCGAATCCGGCCAGGTTACGGTCGATTTCCTCGAGGCTCCGAAGCGCCTCGAAAGTATCTAGGGCCGTCGTATCATCCATTTCCTCGCCACTCTTCGAAGTCGGAAGGCTCGGGACGTTCCAGCCAGTCCAGGACGAGGGCCAACCTCGCCTTCTCGGATTCCGGCAGTCCCGCCCGTATCTTCAGCTGCTCACGTAGAAGCTCTTTCTTCTGCGCCTCGTCGGCCAGCTTCATCTCGCGTCGGATCTCCCTCAGGCGCCGCTCGGCCGGCCGGCAGATAAGCCGCTCCACGGACGCCTCGTAGATCTCCTCCGGGTGCGTGAGCTCGGTGGCGTCACCGAGCAACCCTTCGACAAGCCCCCGGAGATCGCTCGAAACGGCTTCGGCGAGCCCCGCGGCGTCCGCGCCCTCGCCCTTCCGGTACCTGTCGCTCAGGTCACCGAACAGCGCGCGATACGCCGGGTCCTCAAAGTGCTCGGTTCTTACGCCATCATCCAGGGCACGGCAAATCCAGGCACGCTCCGGCGCACCCTCGGTCAACAAGGCATCTCTCACCAGAAGCAGGAGAAGGCTCCTCTCAGCCCCCGCCTCGCGGTCGCCGCGACCTTCCCCGGAGCCGCGTCGGGGCCGGCGCAGCGGACCGGAGCGCGGGGCGACGCGCCTCGGCTCCCTGGCCACTTCGTGCACGATCGTCTCACGGCGCACTCCGGTCATCTCGGCGGCCCGGCCGATATAGATGTCACGAAGCGCAGGATCGCGCACGGCCCGCAACGTGCTCAGCAGATGATCCAGCGCCGTACGCCGTCCCTCGGCAGAGTCGAAATAGTCGCGCTCCCCGAGCATCCGAAGCTTCAGCTCCAGCGCATCCATCGCGTCGTCCAGCAGGACAGAGAACCGCTCGCTGCCCAGCCGACGAACGAGCGAGTCGGGGTCCTCCCCCGGAGGAAGCGTGACGATGAGAGGGTGGACGCCGGCCTCGAGCAGCGTGTCCGCCGCGCGAAAGCTCGCCTTGCGACCTGGTTTGTCGGAATCGTAGGCCAGGTATGCCTGCGGCGCGTACCGGCCGATCAGTGCCGCCTGTGGCCTGGCGAGCGCGGTCCCGAGCGGCGCCACGACGTTCTCGAAGCCGTGGCGGTGCACCGTCACGGCGTCCATGAAACCCTCGACGACCACGGCGGCCTTCGAGCGGCGCATGGCGTGCCGCGCCGCGTTCAACAGATAGAGCGAGCGACCCTTCTCGAATATCGGCGAATCGGGCGAGTTGATGTACTTGGGTGCCTCCCGGTCCTCGGGCCCGAGCATCCGTCCCCCGAACCCTATCGACCGGTCCTGCAGATCCCGGATGGAGAAGATGAGGCGGTTTCTGAAGCGATCGTAGGGCTCGGCGGCGCGCTCGCTCGTGGCCAGCAGTCCCACCTCGAGAAGCGCCTCTTCGTCGACGCCGCGCTCGCGCGCCGCATCCCTGAGCCCTCGCCAACCCTCCGGGGCGAATCCGACCGCGAAGCGATCCGCCGTCTCGTCATCGATGCCGCGGCCAGCCAGGTAGTCCCGTGCGGCTCGACCTCCTTCGCTCCGGCGGCGAGCGAGAAACCACTCCTCCGCGAAAGCGGTGACCTCGCGAAGACCGGCATACGGATCGGGCCCGCGGTCCTTCTCATCCGGAATCACCACACCCACGCGCTCGGCCACGTGCCGGACCGCCTCCGGGAAATCGAGGCCGAGGCGCTGCATGACGAAGGAGAAGACGTCCCCACCCTCCCCGCAGACGAAGCACTTGTAGATCCCTCGATCCGCGTCGATCGAGAAGTTCGGGCCCTCCCCGCCGTGAAGCGGACAGGGGCCGCGATAGCTCTTACCGACGCGCTTGAGCGAGACGTGCTCGCCGCAGATCTCAACGAGGTCGGCGCGGGCGCGAACCTCTTCGACAAGGGCGTCGCTTACCACGAATGCTCTTCCTGCGGGGTCTTCAACCGGGCTCCGACAAGTCCACGACGGTCACGCCGCTTCCACCTTCCCGGTGTGTGCCGAGGCGAAAGCTCGGGATTCGCCGATCGCCGGCCAACAGCTCCTGCACGCGTCGGCGGAGCGCTCCCGTTCCCTTTCCATGTATGATATGCAGCGACGGAAGATCCGCCTGGATCGCCGCGTCGAGCGCGGGCAGCAGGACGGCTTCGATCTCCTCGACCCGAAGTCCTCGGAGATTCACCTCCCGGCTCGCTTCCAGCACCGGCGCCGTGAGCGTCCCTCGGCGTGCCGGCTTCTCCTCGCCCCCCTCGTGCAACCGGAGGACGTGGGGAGGCACGGTGATGCGCACACCGCCCAGCTCCACGATGGCCCGGTCGTCACCCAGCTCCAGAAGCCGGCCCACCCCGCCGAGCGAAGCGACACGAACGGCATCTCCGACCCGTAGAGAGACCGGCGAGGCAACCTCGGAGGGCTCGGGGGCCTCGACTCTCAAATCTTCGATCGCGCTCTCGATGGCCCGGCGCGCCTCGGTTGCGGCGGCCCGGGACGCCTCGCTCACGACGCTCCGCTGCTCGGGGGGCGTGGAGCGGAGGTCGTCCATCACTTCGGCTATTCGTGCCGTCAGTCCGGCGATGGCGTCCTCAACCTCTTTCCTCGCGTCGAGCAGGTAGCGCTCGGCATTCTGGCGCGCTCCCCGCTCGAGCGCCCGCTCACGACGCTCCAGCTCCGCCTGAAGGCGCTCCGCTTCGGCCACGCGCTCCGCCAGGCGGTCTTGCTGCCCCTCCAGCTCACGTCGCCCCCGCTCCAACGTCGTCCTGAGAGTCTCGGCCTCCCCCTCGCGCTCCTCCAGCTCCGCGAGGACGACCTCCAGGGTGCGGGATTCGTCGGTCAGCCGGTCTCTGGCCGCCACCAGAACGTCCTCCGGTATGCCGAGGCGCTCGGATATCTCAAGAGCGTAACTGCGGCCTGGCCGATCGCGTAAGAGCCGGTAGGTCGGCCTCAGCGTGCCCGGGTCGAACTGGAGAGAGGCGTTCACGATCCTCGGATCCTCTCCGGCCAACGTCTTGAGATCGCCGAGATGGGTGCTTACCGCCGTGAGCGCCGCCTGTCCAGCCAGACGCAGGAGCATCGCGGCCGCCAGGGCCGCGCCCTCTTCGGGATCCGTGTTGCTGCCGATCTCGTCGACGAGGACGAGCGACCGGCCGTCACTCCTTTCCAGGATATCCCGAAGGATGCCGATCTGCGCACTGAACGTCGACAACGAGGCCTCGATCGACTGCTCGTCACCGATGATCGCGAAGAACCTCCGAAAGACGGGCAGACGCGTCCCCTCGCCCACCGGCGGCACGATGCCGCTCTGAGTCATCGCCGATATCAGCCCGAGGGCCTTCAGGAGGACGGTCTTGCCGCCGGCGTTCGGCCCGCTCACGAGCAGCACGGTCTCGGACGGCTCGAGCTCGAGGTCGAAGGAGACGGCCCCTTCCTCGACCGCAAGAAGGATCGGGTGGTAGCCCTGCCGCACGCTGTACGGACCCCGTTCAACCTCCCCACCGACGGCCGGACGCGAGCCGCCGTGCTCCAACGCGTAGCACGCGCGTGCGAAGAGCGAGTCGAGCTCCGACAGCACCTCCAGACTCTCTCTCAGCTCCGCGGCGAACGGTCGAAGCTCGTCCGTCATCTCCGCGAGCACCCTCTGTACCTCACGGCGTTCAGCGAGCTCCAGCTCTCGAATCCGGTTCATCGGCTCGATTACCGACGTGGGCTCGATGAACAGGGTTTGTGAGCTCGCCGATTCGTCGTGGACGATCCCACCGACCCGGGATCGCCCTTCCCTTCGGATCGGCACGCAGTACCGTCCGTTCCGCACGGTGACCGAGGCGTCGGGGACGCGAATCCGATCCGGCAGCCCTGCCGAGAACCCCTCGAGCCGGCTCACGAGCGAGCTCCGCTCGGCTCTCATCTGCCGCCGCAGCCTGCCCAGCGCCGGAGAGGCGCCGTCGGAGACTTCGCCGGAGGGGTCGATCGAACGCTCCAGCCGCTCCTCCTCCGTCTTCCGTTCCAGGAGGCGCCCACCCAGAGCTGCCAACCGGCGGAAGTCGTCCGATCGGCGGACGAGGTCCTGGCGGGCCCGCCTGGACGACGAGAGCAACACTCCCACGTCTCTCAACGCCGCCTCGTCGAGCACGGAGCCGTCGACATCGAGACGCCTGAGCGCCCCGCGGGCATCCGGGATGGGGGGAGGCGCCCACTCGGAGGTGCGGAGGAGAAAGGTGACCATGTCATCGGCCGCGGCCAGCGCTTCCTCCACATCGTCCCGACGGGAGAGCGGACGGAGCGCCCTGACTCGCTCCGCGCCCAGCGAGCTACCCGCGCGGTCGGCCACGAGCTCCAGAGCACGCGGAAACTCGAGGAGCCGCAGGGCGTGGTCGCGAGCGCTCTCGGCCGCAGCCGAGACGGCCGGGCCCTCGGTCATCTCAACCGGGCGGCCAACGTAGCTTGCGCCCTCCGAGCAGATGGAGGTGCAGGTGAGGCACGGTCTGTCCGCCATCCGACCAGGTGTTCGCAACGACCCGGTATCCGGCTTCCAACCCTTCCTGACGCGCCATGGAGGCCGCCGCCCTGAGCAGCTCGCCCGCCAGCTCCGTCCGTGACTCTTCGAGCGCCGAGAGACTCTCTATGTGCTCGCGGGGCACAACGAGCACGTGCGTCGGCGCCTGAGGGTTGGTGTCGCGAAAGGCGATCCATCGATCCCCTTCGCCGATCACCTCGGCCTCGACCTCTCCGTTCGCGATCCCACAGAAGATGCAGCTCATGAAGCCACCTCCGCGTCCCTCTCTCCGGAGCGCTTGCGCCGGGTCATCGGCGTGAGCGGCCCCGCCATCAGGCTGACAGCGGAGGCGGCCGCGATCGCCGCCGTCTCGAACCGCAGAACCCTCTCGCCGAGCGTCGCGAAGCGAAAGCCCGCGGCCCGACAGGCGGTCTGCTCCGCTGGCGCCACCCCTCCCTCGGGCCCGACCAGGAGGCGGATCCAGCCGTTGTCCCCGGGCCGGCTCGCCAGCAGCTCCGTCAGCGAATCCTCCCCGTGCTGCTCCAGGGCGATCCGCAGACCGTCTCGCCTCGAAGCCAGGCCCTGCAGGTAATCCTCCAGAGAGCAAGGCGCCCCCAAGGCCGGGAGCCGGGAGCCTCCGCACTGTGTGAGGGCGGCGGCCGCCCTGCGCCTCGCCTTCTCCCAAAAGACGGGCGCCCGAGCGGCATCCGATACAGAGCTGGAGCGCCGGAACTCGATCGGCTGCAGGCCCAGCACGCCGAGCTCGACGGCCTTTTCGACGAGCCAGAGCGTTCGCTGCTTGGAGCCGATGCCGAATGCCAGCTCCACCCTCAGGTCGGGCGGCGGTGAGATCGTCTCGAGAAGCACGCACCGGGCCCGATTCCCCGTAAGCGAGTCCAGCCGGGCCGACCACAACCTGCCCTCCCCGTCCGTAAGACGGAGCTCCGCGCCGGGCCGGAGCCGAGCGGCGCGGATGTGCCGGACCTCATCGCCGTCGACGGTCACCGGTGCTCCGGGATGCGTCGGAAGGCCGGGCGCGTAGAGGGTCGTCCAGGCGCTCACGGAGCTTCGTTGCCTAGCATGAGGTGAAGCTAGGCCTCGGCCGCCATGAGCGTAAAGGCGCCGGCCCACCACCCTTCGTCGGTGCTCATGTGCCCGACCTCGAGACCCGCGAGCCTGGCCGCCTGTCGAACGGCGGCAGCTTCCTCTTCCAGGATCCCGGCCACGATCAGCTCGCCACCTTCCTTCATCAGTGACGCGAGCGCCGGTAGGAGGGGCTCCGTGAAGCTTCGCTCCACGTTCACGATGATCAGGTCGAACGCAACCCCGCGCAGAAGGTCGAGGACGCCCCGGGTGATCCGGAGGTGCACGATCCGCACCCGGGTATCGACGCCGTTTCGCCGTAGATTGCGCTCCGCCGTGCGCACGGCTTCCAAATCGGCTTCGACGGCCAGCACCTCGGCGCCGAGCTTGGCCGCGACGATGGA
>JAUWDL010000093.1 GCA_030608825.1 Gemmatimonadales bacterium | reverse complement strand
CAGGCCGATATCCGACGTGAAGGCGTCGGTATCGGCGAGCTGGAAGGAGCTCAGCTCGACGACCACCCAATCGGGCTGCTCCTCGCGCAGTGCGATCTCGCAGAGCGGAGTGCCGATGTTGCCACCCGCCAGGGCGTTCAGTCCGCCGGTCTGGAGGATCTGCTCGCAGAGCGCGGTCGTCGTGGTCTTGCCGTTGGTACCGGTGATGCCGATGACCCGCGAGGTGAGGTCGCGGTAGGCGAGCTCCACCTCCGCGACGCACCGCGTGCCGGCATCGCGCAGCTCTCGCCGGACTTCGGCCGACGGGGGGATGCCGGGACTCACCACCACGAGGTCGGATGCGCATATCCGGCCGAGATCGTGCCGGCCGGCCTCGGCCTCGATCCTCTCGGCGCCCAGCTCCGCTGCCGCCGCTTCCTGGGGCTCCCCGGCCGAGACATCGCTGGCGTACACCTCCGCCCCGTGAGCCTTCGCCAGTCGCGCGGCGGCGACGCCCGATGTCCCAAGTCCGAGCACGGCCACCACGTCTCCGGGGCGTACGAGCGGCTCCTTGGGCTTCGGCGCGCCAGAATCGAAGGTCTCGAGAGGAATCAAAGTCGCACCCGGCACGCTCATCGAATCTTCAAGGTGGCCAGACCGACCAGCGAACAGAGGATGGCAATTATGTAGAAGCGCACGACGACGCGGGTCTCCGGCCAACCCGACTTCTCGAAGTGGTGATGCAGCGGGGCCATCTTGAACAGCCTTCGGCCGGTTCCCGTGCGCCACCGGGTGAACTTGAACCAGCCGGTCTGCAGCAGGACGGACACGGCCTCGGCCACGAAGACGCCACCGACCAGCACGAGCAGGAACTCGGACTTCAGGAGCACGGCCGTTACGCCCAGCGCCCCGCCGAGGGCGAGCGCGCCCGTATCGCCCATGAACACGTCGGCCGGAGGCGCGTTGAACCAGAGGAAGCCGATCGCGGCCCCCGTGATCGCCGCGCAGAAGACCCCCAGCTCGCCGGCGCCGGGGAGGTAGAAGGTGCCGAGATACGCCGACGTGTCGACGCGGCCGATCACGTAGGCGAAGAGCCCGAAGGTGAGCGCCGCGATTCCGCTCAGGCCCGCCGCCAGGCCGTCCAGACCGTCGGCCAGGTTCACGCCGTTCGAGCTTCCGGTGACGACGAGGGCGACGAAGAGCGGATACAGCGGGGCCCAGAACACGACGTAGTAGTCCTTGAAGAAGGGCAGCATCGTGTGCGTCGGAGGCCGAGCGGAGAGCGGAAACAGCAGCAGGAAGACGCCGAGCGTGAGCCCGGCAGCCATCTGCCAGACGAGCTTGTACTTGACCACCAGGCCGCGCGGCTCGTGCCGAACGATCTTCAGGTAGTCGTCCATGAACCCGATCGCCCCGAACCACGCCGTCGCGGCGGCCACGATCACCACGTAGGGGTTGTCGAGACGGGCCCAGAGCAGCGTCGAGATCAGGACCGTGGCCACGATGATGAGCCCGCCCATGGTCGGCGTTCCCGCCTTGTGGAAATGGGAGCTCGGCCCATCCATCCTGACGACCTGTCCCCACCCCTGCGTCTTGAGCCAGCGGATGACCGGCGGACCCACGAGGAAGGTCAGGAGCAGGGCGGTTACCATGGCGCCCGCCGCCCGGAAGGAGATGTACTGGAAGACGTTGAAGATGATATGACGATCGGACAGGGGGAAGAGCAGACGAAAGAGCATTCAGTCGCCTCCCTCTGCGCCGGGCGCGACGCCCGGACCCGCGGTCGGGCCCACGCCCGGACCCGGGCCCGAGCCGAACGACCGCAGCCGGTCGACGATCCCCTCGAGCCGTTCGCCACGGGAGGCTTTGACGAGCACGACCTCATCGCCGGACAGCCTCGGAGCCAGCTCCGCCCACAGATGCTCGATGCTGTCCGCGGCGAAGACGCCGGTGCCGTTCCGGCCGATCCGGAGCCCCGCGAACGCTTCGATGAAATCTCCGGTCGCCGCGACCAGGTCGAAGTGCGCTCGGACCAGCCGCTTGGCGATCTGCCGGTGGGCGGCTCCCGAAGCCTTCCCGAGCTCCAGCATTGTCCCCACGACGGCGACCAGCCGCCGGTTCGGGAACGCCTCCTCGCAGTACTCGATCGCGGCCGCGAAGGACTCCGGATTGGCATTGTAGCAATCCGCGATGACGGTCATCTCGCCGACCTGCTCCAGCGCGCTCCGCATGCCGAGCGGCCGGTACGCGGCGAGACCGCGGGCGATTTCCGCGGCCGGAATGCCCAGCGCGTCGCCCAGGGCGGCCACGATAAGGGCATCCGCCAGGTGATGGCGGCCCCCGGCAGGCACGCGGTATTCGACGCCGCCGCGGACGAAACGAACCGCCTCCGCCTCGACGGAATGCTCATCGGGACGCCAGGTCGCCGCGTCGCCGGTTCCCGCCACGATGGCGTCGGGCCTCAATCCCAGAGCGCCGGCCACGAGCTTCTCGGGCCGCTCCCCGACCACGACCCGTCCGTCGGGACTGGCGGCCGCGACGAGCGAGAGCTTCTCCTCGAGCACTCGATCGACGGTGCCGAAGAACTCCAGGTGCGCGGGTCCGGCGGTGGTGACGACGGCGTCCGTGGGCGCCGAGATCTCGGCAAGTCGGGCGATCTCTCCCGGCTCGCTGCTTCCCAGCTCCAACACCCAGAGATCGGCATCGGCGGGGGCTTCGAGGATGGCCAACGGCAGGCCGACCTGGCTGTTCAGGTTGCCGGCTGTCTTGTAGACGCGGTATCCACGGCCGAGGACCGCGGCCGCCATCTCCTTGACGGTGGTCTTGCCCGAGCTTCCCGTTATGCCGACGACCCGTACGCCGCTCGCTTTCCGGTGCCAGGCGGCCAGGTCGCCGAGCGCCCGGGTCGGGTCGGGAACGCCGAAGAGCTCGAGCTGCGTGACGGGGAGGGCGCGATCCTCCGGCACCACCGCGCCTACCGCGCCTTTGGCCTCGGCCTCGGGGAGGAGGTCGATCGCGTCGTGGCGCTCGCCCTTGAGGGCCACGAAGACGGCGCCGGGCCGCAGGGTGCGCGTGTCGGCCGAGACGGACGTGTAACTGTTGCCTCCGCCATCCGGAGGGAGCCCCAGAGCCTGGCGCACGTCGTTCGAGTTGAACATCACCCGCTCGCTCACCCCTCCGCCCCCATCCCGCCCGGCCCGGTCACGACGCTCCCCCTCGCAGCTCAGCCACGATCTCCGCTTCATCGAACGGGAGCTTGCGGGCCCCCACAATCTGGTAGGTCTCGTGGCCCTTGCCGGCGAGGAGCACCGCGTCGCCCGGACGGGCCAGCTCCCAGGCCCGACCGATCGCCTCGCGCCGATCGAGCACGATCTCGTAGGCGCTCGGATCCATCCGGGCCACCGTCTCCTCGGCGATTCGCTCCGGATCCTCGGACCGAGGATTGTCCGAGGTGACGATCACGTGACCGGCCAGGGACCCGGCCACTTCGCCCATCAGCGGGCGCTTGCCGGCATCGCGGTCGCCGCCGCACCCGAAGACCATGATCAGCCGGCCCTCGACGAGCGGCCGCAGAGCCTCCAAGGCGAGCCGGAAGGCGTCCGGCGTGTGGGCGTAGTCCCTGAGGACGAGGACGGGCTCCCGGTTCAGGATCTCGAATCGGCCGGGGACCTGGGGGACCGACCCGAGCCGCTCGGCCACCTCGGCCGACGGCATCCCGAGGTGAAGGGCGATCCCCGCCGCGGAGAGGGCATTCTCCACGTTGAACCGGCCGATGAGCGGGAGCTCCACGAGGGCTTCCCCGTACTCTCCGCAGAGCCGGAAACGGTTACCGGCCGGAAGGGCCTCCAAAGACTCGGCTCTCACCTGGAGGCCATCGCCGAACCCTGTGGTCACGATCTCGCCCGGCCCGGCCCGGAGGGAGTCCCACGCCGGCTCGTCGCCGTTGATGACCAGGACGCCGTCGGGCGCGAGCAGCTCCGCGAACCGAAGCTTCGCTTCACGGTAGCTGGTCATCTCCTCGTGATAATCCAGGTGCTCGCGGCTGAAGCTCGTGAAGGCCGCGTAGTCGAAGCGGAGGCCGTCGACGCGACGCTGGTCGAGCGCGTGCGAAGAGACCTCCATCGTCGCCAGCTCCACGCCGCGGTCACGCAGGATTCCCAGGGAGCCGGCCAGAACGAGCGGATCCGGCGTCGTCAGCTCTCCGGGGTGACGCTGGCCGCCCGCATCCACGATCCCGAGAGTCCCCAGGGTGGCGGAGCGGCCGAGACCGGCGAGAAGATGCCGGACCAGCCAGGCGGTCGTCGTCTTGCCGTTTGTGCCCGTGATGCCGATCAGCCGCATCCCGGCGGCCGGATCGCCTTCCCACAGCATGGCGAGGTCGGCGAGCGCGACGCGGGTGTCGGGGACCACGAGCTGCGGAATGTCCAGGTCGGCGGGGCGCTCCACGACCGCGGCCGCCGCTCCCGCCCGAGCGGCATCCCGCAGGAAGGAGTGGCCGTCGGACCTGAGTCCGGCGACCGCTACGAAGAGATCTCCCGAACCGGTGAGGCGAGAATCCGCGGTGAGCCGATCGAAGGCGGCCGGCGGCTCCCCCTGCCAGCGGGCCGGCACCCGGCGCAGGCGAAATCGCGCTTCAACCGCCTCGAATGTGATCAACGCTCCAACCCCCCAAGCACCATCGGCCAAGGCCCGATCGATCCGATCTCGGGCAGAATCGCCGGCCAGCCGCTCTTCTCGTAGTCCGTCGTTCCGCCTCTCCCGTCTCGGAGAGGGGCGCCTCGCAACCGCGTTCGCCGGAGCGCCGCTCGCTGTCACCGCAGGAGAACGACGGAGCCGACCGCTACCGGCGACCCGGGCGCCGGCATCTGGAACTCCACCCGCCCGGAGGCCTCCAGCTTCGTCTGCAGCCCCAGAGCGTGGAGCCGGGCCGCGGCGGAACGGACGCTCAGGCCGCGCAGGTCCGGAAGCCGTCTCGCGCTCCCAGAGACCGACGCGAAGCGAACGGCGTCCAGCGACGGGTCCATCGGCGCGTTCGTGGACGCGTTCGTCCACGGGTCGGTGGATGCGAACCGAACGGGATCCTGAGCGACGGAGGGCGCGAACGGCTCGAGGGGATCCCTCTCATCCGGCGGACCGGCCGGCGCATCCGGCGGACCAGCCGGAACGACCGCTTGTCTCCAATCAAAGTGGAAGGAGGACGGTACGGCCTTTCCTCGAGAGATCTCGATGCCGCGCGTCGCGAGCGCCGCCTGCAGAGCACTGCGGCTGATCGGCGCCGCCACGGAGCCGCCGTAGAAGGCACCTTGCGGATCTTCCAGCTTGGCGAAGATGACGAGGCTGGGATCTTCAGCGGGGCTATACGCGACAAAGGAGGAGCCGTAGCGGCGCTCATAACCGCCGCCGCTCACCAGGCGAGCCGTCCCGGATTTTCCGGCGACCGTGAGCGTGGTCATGGCCGCCCGCTTTCCCGTTCCGCTCTCGACCACCGATGTCAGGACCTCGGTGATCTGACTCGCCACCCGCTCATCGATCACGCGCCGTATGGTCTGCGGATCCCGGCGCTCCAGCAGCTCGCCCGTATGGCTTCTCACCTCCTTGACGAGGCGGGGACGGAGAAGCCGGCCGCCGTTGGCGAGCGCGGCGTAGGCCATGATGAGCTGGAGCGAGGTCATGGATATCTCGTAGCCCATGGCCAGGGAGGCCTGGCTCAGGCCCGACCAGCGGTCCGGATGCCGCAGGAGGCCGGACGACTCGGCGGGGTACTCGATCCCCGTCGGCAGGCCGAAGCCGAAATCGCGCAGGTACTTGTACTGCACGTCGTACGAGAGCCGCTTCGAGAGCAGGGCGGCGCCCACGTTGCTCGAGTACCGGACGACCTCCGCGACGGTCAGCTTATCGTAGGGATGGACATCCCGGATCACCCGGCGGCCGTCCTTGAAGACGCCGTGCAACACGTCGATGCTGTCGGTGAGGGAAACCAGGCCCTCCGACAGGAGCGAGGCCAGGAGGAAGGGCTTGGCGGTCGACCCCGGCTCGAACGGATCCGTGAACGCCGGCACTTTCAGCGAGCCGTCGTGCCGCCGGCTGGCGACGGCGAGAAGATCGCCGGTTCGCGGGTCCACGATCAGCACATCTCCACCCGAGGCGCCCGACGACTCCATCGCCCGCGAGAGGGCATCCTCCGCGATCGCCTGCAGCCCGGCGTCGATCGTCAGCACCACGTCGTGGCCTGGAACGGGTGGCGACACGGCCGCACC
>JAUWDL010000011.1 GCA_030608825.1 Gemmatimonadales bacterium | reverse complement strand
AAGCGCTGACGCCAGCCTTCCCCAGCTCGATGGCGGCCGCTTCCGACTCCTCGTCGGAGACGGCGAGCGCCTCTCCTCCGCTCTCCCGCAGCGCCTTCAGGATCAACGAATCGCCCAACCCGAACGGAACCCTGAGGCCATAGGCCCGGGTCTGCGCCCCGATCCACGGTTCGGCCGCGAGCGCACCTTCGCCGAAGGCCCGGACGATCGGGGCGCAACCACCCGCCTGCACCGCGTAGCAGCGCGTGGTGGCCGCCGCGATGCCCATCGCCGCCAACTCCCCGAGCGCCTTCCAGCTGCCGATCAATCCGGTTCCGCCGCCCGTCGGATAGACGATCGCGTCAGGGGCACGCCAACCGAGCGCCTGCACGATCTCGAGCATCATCGTCTTCTTGCCTTCGATTCGGTAGGGCTCGCGCAGGGTGGAGAGATCCAAGGCCTCGGTGCGGGCCGCGTATTCACGTGCTTTCGCACCGCAGTCGGTAATCAGGCCATCGACGGGCCGCACCTCACCACCCGCCGCCCGCGTTCGCCTCACGACCATCTCGGGGGTGTCCGCCGGAAGGTAGACGCGGGCCCTCTTCCCCGCCCGGCTCGCGTAGGCTGCCAGCGAGACTCCGGCGTTCCCCGCGCTCGGGACGACGAAGGATGAGGCTCCGTCCAGAACGGCCCGTGTCACAGCCGCCGACAGGCCGCGATCCTTGAAGCTTCCCGTGGGGTTCCGCCCCTCGTCCTTCACGTACGCGAGCAACCCCTGCAGACCGTCGATATCGCCGAGAGGCAGAAGTGGCGTCGCGCCCTCTCCGAGGCTCACCGGCGTCTCACCGTCAGCGATGGGGAGGATCTCGCGGAAGCGCCACATGCCAACGTCGCACGGCCGCCGGCTCCATCTCTCGATGAGCTCCGGCCCATCCATGCCATCGAGGGCATAGCGTACCAGAAGCGGCTTCGCGCATGCCGGACAGACCGATGCGCCGGGGGCGACCTCCGGGCTCTCTCCGCACGCGCCGCACTCGAGGGAGAAGGAGGTCACGCTCCCCCGGCCTCGCCGTCCTCCGCCTCTGTCAGCCCGGCCGCCAGACGCGCGGCCGTCGTCTCCCGGCCCAGGATGTAGGCCACATCGGGGACATCAGGACCCTGGACGGCGCCGGTCAGCGCGGCACGGACCGGGTGATAGAGGGAACGGCCCTTGAGACCCGCCTCCCGCCCCGCGGCGGCGAGCTCTTCCTTCAGCTCAGCCCGTGCCCAGCTCTGCAGCGTCTCCCACCGCTGCGCCACCTGGCGCAGCGCCCGACCCGCCGTCGGCTCCCGGAGCGCCTCCACGGCGTCCGAGCTCGAGAGATCCGGCTCCGGGAGAACGAGCTCACAGACAGGATCGGCGTCGGCAAGGATCTGTATGCGATCCCGCAGGACCTCGGCGAGCGCCCGTAACCGCCGAGCCTCCAGCTCGAACCGGCCCGCCAATCGGTCGCGGAGCCCCCGCTGCAGCACGTCGATCGACTCGTGCCGGTAGTGCTGGCCGGACAACCAACGCAGCTTCTCAGGATCGACCTCCGGGTTGGCGACACCTATCCGACCCAGATCGACCTCGGCGATCAGCTGATCTCGCGACAGCACCTCCTTCCCGCTGGAGCTGGACCAGGAGAGGAGGGAGAGGTAGTTGAGGAGACCCTCGGGGTGGTATCCCTGATCACGGTATTCCAGCAGCCCCGGCGCGCCGGCACGCTTCGAGAGCTTGCCTCCACCCGGAGCCAAGACCGACGGCAGGTGAAGGAACTCGGGAGGGACGGCCCCCAGCGCCTCGTAGAACAACACTTGCTTGGGCGTGTTGGAGAGATGGCCGGCCCCGCGTATCACGTGCGTGATCCCCATCAGGAGATCGTCGACAACGACCGCGAAGTTGTACGTGGGTCTCCCATCGGAACGGAGGATGACCTGGTCTCCGAGTTGCTCGCCCTCCACGGTCAGGTCGCCGCGCACGCGATCTCGATAGTGAACGACGCCCGGCTCGACCCGGAATCGGACGGAGGCGGAGCGTCCCGAGGCGATGAGGCGTGCCTCCTCCTCGGACGACAGCTCTCTGCAACGGCCGTCGTAGCGCACGTCACCCTTCCCGGCTCTCGCTTCCGTTCGGCGGGCATCCAGCTCCTCCGGCGTGCAGTAGCAACGGTACGCCCGGCCCTCGGCCAGCAGACGTTCGGCATGCTCGCGGTAGATCTCGGCTCTCTCGCTCTGCCGATACGGCCCGTGCTCCCCACCGGCGAACGGTCCCTCATCGGGAACCAGCCCCAGCCACTCGAGCGCATCTTGGATGTCGCGCTCGGCGCCCTCCACGTGGCGCTCCAGGTCCGTGTCCTCGAAACGGAGGATGAAGGCACCGCCCTGCTGGCGCGCGTATAACCAGTTGAGTGCCGCCGTACGGGCGTTGCCGAGGTGGAGCGAGCCAGTCGGGCTGGGGGCGAATCGGGTTCGGACCATCAATCGTCCTCGCACGGTAGGCGTCGAGAGGCCGATCCCTCCGCGAGCTTGGCGAGAATGCGCTCGGCCGTGCCCGGACCGACGCCCGGCGTGGCCGCCAGCTCGTCGAGCGTCGCACCCCGAATCGCCTCGAGGCTGCCGAAGCGCTGGAGCAGCGCCTGCTCACGGGCCGGTCCGACGCCGCGGATCTCGGACAGACGGGATCTGAGAAGCCGGCGTCGCCGCAGGGTGCGGTTGTAGGCGAGCGCGAACCGATGTGCCTCGTCCCGAGCGCGTTGGAGCCAGTGCAGGCCCGGGTCGCGTCGATCGAGCCGGAGCGGCTCCGGGTCGCCCGGGCGGTACACCTCCTCTTCACGCTTGGCGAGCGCCACGGCCGGCAGATCGGACACGCCGGCCGCCTCCATCGCCTGCATGGCCGCGGCGAGCTGGCCGCGGCCGCCGTCCACCAGCACGAGGTCGGGCAGGTGCCGGCCCTCCTCTACTCTGCGATCGAAGTAGCGTCTGACCACTTCCTGCATCATCGCGTAATCGTCCGTCTCCCCGTCGGGCACCTCGCGGATTCGGAACCTCCGGTACTCATCCGAGAAGGGCTTTCCATCCTCGAGCCACACCGCGCTGCCTACCGACGACGAGCCGCCGAGGGTGGATATGTCGAAGCATACGATCCGCCGCGGCGGGGCGGGAAGCTCGAATGATTCCGCCAGCCGGCGTGCCGCCGCCGGAACGCCCGCGGCGTCGTCGCTCGGCGTGCCCGCCTCCCTCATCGCGTCGAGCCGAAGATGCTCCTCCCTCAACACATCGGCGGCGTTGGCGGCGGCCAGCTCCACGAGGCGGCGCTTGGCGCCCCGCTGTGGCACGTGCACGCGCAGCGGGCCGGCTCGCCGCGTGGACAGATGCTCCTGAATCAGCTCCCGGTCCGGAAAGTCTTCCGGGACGAGGAGCTCGGCCGGGAGGTCCTGCCGCCGGAGGTAGTGGCCGCTCACCAGGGCCGCCGTGAGCTCCGCGTCCTCTTCGTCACCCACGTTCTGGAGGAAATGGATCTCGCGTCCGAGAAGGCGCCCTTCCCGCACCTTGAGAATGACGCCGCACGCCAGGGTGCCCTCGCGGCGGAGCCCCACGACATCGTGCTCACCCCCGCGATGGTCTACGGCGGCCTGCCGCCGTTCGATCGTCTCGAGCCCCCGCAGCACATCTCGGAGCTCGGCGGCCCGCTCGTACTCCATGGCGTCCGCGGCCCCCTTCATCTTGTCGCGAACGCGGCGGCGAACCGCGCCGGTGCGGCCGCCCAGAACGTCCAGGATCTCCTCGATCATGCCCCGGTAGTCCTCCTCCGCCTGGTAACCGGCGCAGGGCGCCTTGCAGCGACCGATGTGGTAGTCGAGGCATGGACGGGGCGGCAGCTTCTTGGGAAGCTCGTAGCGGCAGCTTCGGACAGTGTAGAGCTCCTTGATCGTGCGCAGCGCGCTCCTCATCGCGCCGACGTTCGTATAGGGGCCGAAGTACCGGCTCCCATCCCGGATGAGACGCCGCGTCACCAGAACTCTCGGAAAGGGCTCTCCGAGCGTCACCCGGATGTAGGGATAGCTCTTGTCATCCCTGAGCTGGATGTTGAACGGCGGTTGGTACTCCCGGATCAGATTCCACTCCAGCAGCAGCGCCTCGGTCTCGGACTCCGCCACATAGCTCTCGAGCGAGGCGATGCGGCGGGCCATCTGTCGCCGCTTCGGAGAGGGGTCCCGCTCCGCGCTCAGATAGCTCCTTACCCTCGCGCGCAGAGACTTCGCTTTGCCGACGTAGAGCACCCTGCCCCGGGAGTCCCGAAACATGTAAACGCCGGCCCCGGTTGGAAGGCGGCCTATCTGGCTCTTGAGCTGCTCTCGCTTCGACTCAGCCATTCGAGATCGGGCGGGGGGGCCTGCGGACGATCGACAGGTACACTACGCCGGCGGCGAGTAGCGTTCCGGTCAGCACGGCCGCCGCCCCGATCGTGGTTTCCGAGTCGATCCTCGCCGTCAGCGCAAGCCGGGCCACGGATCCGGCCGCGGCGCCCGCCAGCGCCGCCGCGCAGAGGCGTACGAGCGGCCGAAGCGCTGCGCCCTCGAACAGGACGCCCACGCGGCGGCGGAGACCTGACCACAGCAGCAGCAGGTTCAGCCACGCGCCCACCGAGCCTCCGAGCGCCAGCCCGGCCGCCGAGAGCGCCCCGTAGCCGGCTCCGCGCATCAGTAGCATCGCCGAGGCCCCGAGGGCGATCCCTGAAGCCACAGAGATCGCGGCAAAGCGCATCGGCGTCCTGGTGTCCTGCATGGCGTGAAAGCCGCCGGCGAAGAGCTTGACGGAGCTCGTGGCGACCAGCCCGACCGAGTACGCGATCAGGATGCCGCTCACGAGCTGCGTGCTGTATTCGTCGAACGCCCCGCGCTGGAAGACGATACGGACCGCCAGATCCCCGAAGAGGATCAGGGCTATCGCTGAGGGAAGCACAAAGTAGAGGATCTGGAAGAACCCGTTCACGAGCCTGGAGCGCAGCGCTTCCGGTCCCGTCTGCCGGGACATCTCCGGAAGCGCCGCCGCGGCGACGGAGACGCCGAAGAGGCTCAGCGGCAGATACGCCAGGCGCTGGGCGTAGTACAGGCCGACGACCGCCCCGGCGGGCAGGAAGCTCGCGAGGATCACGTCCGCAAAGCTGGCGATCTGGAAGATCCCCTGGCTCGCGGCGACCGGCACCATGTTGCGCATGACCCGCCGAACGGGCTCCGAACCGCGATCCAGCAGCGGACGAACGCTCCTGGCCAGTCTGCGCGCCGTCGGTAGCTGCACGCCCAGCTGAAGTAGGCTCCCGGCCAGCGTCGACCAGGCCAGGACCTGAATCAGCGGGCTCCAACCGAAGCGGGCGCCCAGGAGGAGTCCCGCTACCTGAGCCAGGTTCCACAGCACCGGAGCCGCAAACGGGAGGAAAAACCGGCGATGGCTGTTCAGCACGCCGAGACACCAGGCCGCGAGAATCATCACCCCGGCCATCGGGAACAGGATCCTCACGAGCTGGGTGGTGAGGGCCGATGTCTCGGCGTCGAAGCCGGGTGCCACGATACGGGTCAGCCACGGCGCCAGCGCCACCCCGAGCGCGGAGAGAACCCCGGCCAGCAGGATCAACCGGCCGAGCACGCGTCGCGCCAGGAGGGCGGGCGCGTCGCGCCCGACCCGATCGCCTTCCAGGAGCGAGCTGTAGACGGGCACGAACGCGGCAGAGAGAGAGCCCTCGCCGAGAAGGTTGCGGAGCACATTGGGGATCTTGATCGCCGCCGCATAGGCGTCGGCGGCCACCATCGTCCCGAAGAAGCGGGCGATGACGAGATCGCGAAGGAAGCCGGTCAGGCGGCTGAAGAGTATTCCCGCGCCGACTGAAGCGGCGCTCCGGCTTTCCCGGCTTGAGGAGCGTCCGGCTCCCTCAGTCACCGGATTCGCGCGCCGCTCCTTGCCCCCCGGGCGGCAGCGCATCCCGCGGCTCGCCTCTGCCCTCCACGAGAGCACGGATGAAGACCGACTCCTCACGCAGGCCTTCGACCGACTCCGTCAGGTATTTGAGCTCGCCCTCCAGCGCATCCACGCGAGCCTCGAGCTCACCCGGCGGCGGTTCCCGGGAGATGCGCCGGGCCAGCGCCTGACCGATCTGCGAGTCGATCACGATCGCCAGGAGCGGGATCAGCAGAATCAGTACGACGACCATGAGGGCCCAAAAGAGCGTCATCGATCCGAATACCCTTGGAGTTGTACCAGCCGTGCGTGTAGCACTAGACCGCCCCGTCCAACCGGGCAACGTACTCTTCTACCGCCGTCCCCACATCCCGGTCCAGGCTCTCGAGGAACTCCGGACCATAGCGCGCGAGATAATAGAGCGGATTCAGGATCCGCTCCTGGGGAACGCCGGCCGGATAGAGATGGAGGGCCGTTTTCTCGATCTTGCGGCGCATAACGGATCCCCGCTCGAGAACGCTCGCATCCACCGCCTTCTCGAGCTGCCGGGCGGCCTTTCGGGCACCGGCGCGTGCCTTGTCCGCCGTTGCTCGGATCCCGGGAATCTCAGCCGAGAGTGCTTCAAGGATGCGATCGTACGCGCCTTCTCGAGCCGCTTCCGCCTCCTCTAAAGCTCGAGCGACTGCTTCCGGTCTTCCCCCGCGCACGCGTCTCTCCACGACCTCCGCCCCACCATCCGACAGCTCATCAGGGGCCAGCTCGAGCGCATCCAGGACCCGGGCCACCTTCGCTTCGATCGCCGTCCAGCCCGTACGCGGCACGGTCCGGGGCATGCCGATACCGGCCCACTCGAACAGGCCTGGAAGCTGAGCCCAATACGCGACCTCGGCCGGTCCGAGCACCGAGGCAGAAACCGGCAAGAGACAGGACTCCGCGACCGGGCGCAGCGCGGCGCTCGGCCCGAATGCCTCCGGCGATCGCTCGACCTCGGCGAGCAGCTCGGCCAGGGGACGATCGCCACCCTCCTTCCCCGGTCGCGCAACGTCGCCCTCTACGTAGATCCGCCGGCGCGCTCTGCCGTCATCGTAGAACACGTTGCTGGCGCCCCCCGGGAGGGCCAGTTGAGGCTCGAAGCCTGCCTCCCGTACCCGCTCGGTGGAGCTCGTCACCGCCGCTGCCGCCGAGGCGGCATGCCGAAGCGCCCGCGTGTGAAGGGGCGCCAGGGCACGCTTGACCTCGAGCGCCGCCGAGTCCAGCCAGACCAGCTCGCGTCCGCCCAGCACTCCCGTCAGCGCTTCGCCGAACGCGCGGCCGACGCTTCGGCCCGCTCGATAGGCATCTCCAAACAACTCCATATAACGGTTGATAAACTCTGATTGCGGAAGCGCTTCGCGAACCTCTGCCAGCAAGTCATGGATCGAGCCATCCAGGGTTGTCTGGCCGACCGACAGCTGCTCTCGCCCATCGGGCGGATTCAGCCGGAAGCTCCGAAGCGCGTTGGATGTGTCGATCAGCTGCGTCGTGCCCACCTCTTTCCAGTCGTGATCGTCCGACGCCACCCAAAAAAGCGCGAGCACCGGGCACCCGAGCTCCCGCTCGAGTGTCGCGGCCAGTCGGATCGCCGTCATCGCCTTGTACAAGACGAACATCGGCCCGAGGAAGAGGCACGGCTGCTGTCCGGTCGTGACGAGCACCCCTTCTCCGGCAAGGATGGAGCGCAGCTTCGCCGCGGAGTCGGGCGAGGAGGCGCCGAAGACCTCGGCAGCCAGCCCCGCGCTTTCGCAGGAGGGCGGAAGAGTGGACGCCTTGGCGCCGTCCCCGGACTCACTTTGTTCGCGCATCGCCGACGGAAAGAGATCCACGACCGCCGGGTCGCCGGCCGCAAAACGCGACCCCAGAGAGCCAGGAGCCCCGAAGGCCGCGCGCTCGAGCCGCAGCTGCCCACTCATTCGGCGCGTCCCGCCAGTACCAGGCGAGCCGCCGCCGGCGTGAAGGGAGCGCCCTCGTAGTCGCCGAAACGGTCGGTGGTGACCAGGCCGGCGGAGGCCAGGAGCGTCTCGAGCTCGTCCGGCGCGTACAGTCGAACGCGCTCCTGGTGCTCGCTGGGCGGACCGCCCTGCCCGCTCGTGATCCGAATCCGTTTCACCACCGCGTCGCCTTCGATGCTCCGGGTCACGTGCACCGACGCTCCATCCAACTCCAACGCCTCCTCCGGCACCAGACCGGCCCTCACGTGCTCCGCGTTCAGGTAATCGAGAAGAAACCGGCCTCCAGGCCCCAGAACTCGCCGAATCTCACACGCCGCCTCCACATCCTCCGCCTTGGCGGCGAAGTAGCCGAAAGAGGTGAAGAAGCTGGTCACGGCGCTGAACGACGCATCCCGAAAGGGCAGTCTCCGCATGTCCGCCCGAACGAGGAGGAAGGGCGGCGTCTCGGAGCGACGGGCGAGCCGCAGGAGCGGGAGCGACAGGTCGAGACCCACGGCATCGACCCCTGCCCGCCTGAGCTCCCGCAGATGCCTTCCCTCTCCGCAGGCCAGATCGAGCGACCGCCCCCGAGGCGGTCCCGAGACCTCGAGATGCAGCCGCACGGCCGCGGCCGCTTCCGCCTGGTCTCGGTGAGGGTACAGCCGCAGATACTCCTCGCCGAACCAATGGCGGAACCACTCCGCCTTCTCGGGATCCCCCACGTGCTCGACCTAGCTCCCCTTGTGATAGGGCTGTCCGCGAATAAGCGTCCCGGCACGATAGACTTGCTCTGCCAGAAGAAGGCGGGCTAGGTCGCGTGGCAGGCTCATGGCTGAGAGCGAGAGTCTGTGCTCCGCTCTGGATAGGGCCGACTCCGCGAGCCCGAACGGGCCGCCAACGAGAAAGGCCACGCCCGGCCGCCTGTACAGACCGAGAGCCGAGAGATATCGCGCCAGTCCCTTCGAGCTCATCCGCTTCCCCTCTCGCGTGAGCGCCACGATGTCGAAGCCCTCCGGTACTCGGCCGAGAAGCTTCCTGGCCTCCTCTTCCCGACCACCCTCACCCTTGCCGGCCGCCACCTCGATCACCTCCAATGAGAAATAGCGACCTGCCCGGGTCTCGTACTCCGTGATCGCGGACCCCAGGAGCGCCCCCGGCTTTCCAACCGCCAGGATGAGCACCTTCACCGCGCCAGGACGGTGTCTCGCAAGTATCGCTCGCTGTCCCGGTGCGGATAGGTCTCCGTGAAGTGGAGACCTCTGCTCTCCCGACGCCGTTGCGCACAGCGCACGATGAGGCGGGCGACCTCGCGTGCGAACTCGACCTGGCGGGCATACATGGCCCCGGAAGCCGTTCCGTCGCGCGCGAGCGGGAGTTTCACCAGCTCATCCAGCTCCCTGCGCGCGACGCTCAACCTCTCTTCGGATCGGACGATCGACACGTCCTCCCACATGACATCCCGTACCCGCTCCTCGATCGAGGCCGGATCCTCGCCTTCCGCACGGAGCCCAGGGAGACTCGCCGCCGAAGGAAGGGGTACGCCTGATACCGCGTGAAGGTCGGCATCCACTCGCCGGGCCGCCCGCTCCGCGTAGACGACGGCCTCCAGCAGCGAGTTCGACGCGAGCCGGTTGGCGCCGTGTACTCCCGTACAGGCCACTTCGCCCGCTGCATACAGTCCGGCGAGCGAGGTACGGCCATCCCAGTCCGTCAGGAGGCCCCCGCACTGGTAGTGTGCCGCAGGCACGACCGGAATCGGCTCCTCGGGTATTCGAACTCCTCGCTCCGCGCAGCCGCGCAGTATGTTCGGGAAGCGAGCGCGCACCTTCTCGGCGTCCAGGCCACTCAGATCCAGGTGGACGTAAGGCTCCCCGCTGCGTTTCATCTCGGCGTCGATGGCACGCGCCACGATGTCGCGGGGGGCGAGCGATCCCGCCGGATGGTAGCGTTCCATGAACGGCTCGCCGCCGCGGTTCCGGATCACCGCTCCCTCTCCGCGCACGGCTTCGGAGATGAGGAAAGCCTGATCGCCCGTCGGATAGAGAGCCGTCGGGTGAAACTGCACGAACTCGAGGTTCGCCACGGCAGCCCCGGCCTCCCAACCGATGGCCACTCCGTCGCCCATCGCTATCTCGGGGTTCGTCGTGTGCCGGTAGAGTCTGCCGCACCCGCCCGTCGCCAGCAGGACGGCTCGGCACTCCACCTCTATCCACCTCTGATCCGGCACATCCAGGACGAGCGCTCCCCCGCAACGAGGCCTCAACGTCCCGGGCTCCGTCACCGCCGCGAGCTTCCAGAGGAAGTGGTCCTGCAACATCTGGATCTGAGGCTTCGCCGACACGGCCGCGAGAAGGGCGCGTTCGATCTCGCTTCCCGTCAGGTCCTCCGCGTGAACGATGCGGCGTGCGCTGTGTCCCGCCTCCCGTCCCAACGAGAAAGACCCCCCGTCCCGGCTGAACCTGACTCCCCACTCGATCAGCTCCCGGACTCGTTCGGGGCCCTCGCGCACGAGCTCCTCGACCGCGCGACGGTGGCAGAGGCCGGCACCGGAGAGAAGGGTATCCCCGGCGTGAAGCGCGAACTCATCTTCCTTCGCGAACACCGCCGCCACGCCGCCCTGGGCATAGTTGGTCGCGGATTCCACGCGGTTCTTCTTCGTCACGAGAACCACACGGGCGAACTCGGCGGCCTTGAGCGCAAAGGTGAGACCGGCGATTCCGCTGCCGGCGACGAGCACATCCGTGTGGATCTGGATTCGGGTCACTTTCGAATCCTCCGCGCGCCGCGCAACACGTGAGGCGGATGGGGGGAGTGCGTCCCGCTAGACACTCCCGAGGTAGTACATAAGGAGGAACACCAGGACGAGAAGCACCAGGAGCGTGACCGTGCGGGGGGCGCGCTTGGCACCCGCGCCCAGCTTCTTGCGCTGCTCACGCACTTTGTGCAGTGGCACGTCAGACTCCGACACGAACGCCGAGGGTTCCGCTCATCGATCCATCACCGTCGCCATCATCGTGGCCTCCGCCACCGTCACCCCATCGACCTTGGCCACACCTCGCATCTTCAGGACCGTTCGGCGCCGCTGGACGAGCTTGACTTCGAAGATCAACTGATCGCCCGGAACCACAGGCTTTCGCCACTTCACGTCGTCCAGCGACATGAAGTAGACGACCTTCTCCGCCACGTTCTCCATCTCGCTCATCATCAGCAATCCGCCGGCCTGCGCCATGGCCTCCACGATCAGCACGCCGGGCATGATCGGATGACCGGGGAAGTGGCCGTTGAAGAACGGTTCGTTGATGGTCACGTTCTTGAGCCCCACGATCCGCTCTCCCTCCTCGACCTCGAGGATGCGGTCCACCAGGAGCATCGGATAACGGTGAGGCAGGAAGGCCAGGATCTGTTGAACGTCCATCGCCGGCTGGCTCGGGCTCGTCTCGGTCATCCTCTTACCTGCGGCTGCCTGTTCCGGACTCGTATACCGTCTCAGAAGTCACACTGTCATTCGGGCCTACCGGACTCCTGAGATGGCACACCAGGGCTCACCTCGGAATGAAGAAGCGTGGCCAGCGCGTGATCCGCAAGCCGATGAGAAAGAGCGCCCGTCCCCCATTTCGGGAACGAGCGCTTCCAGGCCGTCGTCGGTCGACCGCTTGCGCCGTGTTTTCGGCGACCGGCGCTACGGCTGCGTGCTGCTCGCCGGGCCCTGTGCCTGGAGGCGGGCGATGACCTCATCGGTCACATCCAGCGCCGGATCCGCCGCGATCAATCCCGCGGCAGAGGCGTCGAACACCATGGTGAAGCCACGTTCGGCGCGGAAGTTCTCGATCTCGGCCTGAACGCGCTCGAGGATCGGCTGCAGAAGCTCCTGTCGTCGCTGATTGGCCTGGTCCTCGAGCTGCAACGTCCGCTGCTGCAGCACCTGG
>JAUWDL010000329.1 GCA_030608825.1 Gemmatimonadales bacterium | reverse complement strand
ACTGGGAGAAGCGCGACGGATGCTGGTGGTTCTTCACGCTGGCGGGGATGCGCGAGGTGGATGAGAACGAGCCTGTCTGCCACGTGAGCTACTTCGAGGCCGATGCCTACGCACGCTGGGCCGGCGCACGGCTGCCGACCGAGCAGGAGTGGGAGGTGGCTGCGTGGGAGCTTCCGATTCGCGGCAACACCTTCGAGTCCGGCCGGCTTCACCCGGCCCCGGCCGGCGGCGCGAGCGACGCGAGCGCCTCGACGATCGGCTCCGCTGCCGGCGATCGGCCGCCTCCGCTGCGTCAGATGTACGGCGATCTCTGGGAGTGGACCCGCAGCCAGTACTCGCCGTACCCCGGCTACCGGCCCCTTCCCGGGGCGCTGGGCGAGTACAACGGAAAGTTTATGTGCAACCAGTTCGTGCTTCGCGGCGGGTCGTGCGCGACCTCGGCCAGCCACATCAGGCCGACGTATCGCAACTTCTTCGCCCCGGATGCCACCTGGCAGTTCATGGGCTTCCGCCTGGCGGGAGACGCGTAGCGCCTGCCTACGGTATGATCCGCAGGTTGAGCCCGATGAAGTCCTCATCGAAGTCGCGGAACTTGCCGATCGTGGACGGCCCGAAGTGTCCGCGCAGGGCCAGCTGAAGCCGAGTGTTCGAGATCCGGAAGGTCGCGCCGGCGAGCGCCGTCCCGGCCACTCTCTCGGTCTCGTCGGTGATCCGGAAGTCGGCCGCGAAGAGCGGGAAGACGTGACCTTCGCCATCGACTTCGCTTCTGTCCCACTCCAGTCCCCACTGCACCGCGAGCTTTTCGACGCCCGGGTTGCTGTGGAAGTTGAAGTTCCCGCCGACGTACAGACGCAGCTGCGGGATCAGACGCCGGGCAGCGACCAGTTGAAGTCCGTCGAAGGTGACCTGGGTGTTCGCGATTCCCAGTCGGTCGAAGAGGTCGTCGCCGAAGTGTGAGCTCATGTGGAGGATCTCGAACCGTCCCTCCCATCCCGACCAGGTGATCTGGAACGGCATGCCCACTCGGAAATCAGCGCCGATGAAGTCTCGCTGCGAGGTCTCGAGAAGGAAGCGCGACAGGACGCCCGCCTCGAAGCCGATGGCGATGGCGGGTCTGCTCGCCGTCTCGCTCTGGAACTGCACGACGTTCTGCCGGTAGCCGATCGCGACCTGGGCCTGCGCGTTCCACCCCTCGAGGAGCTCGACGGCCGAGGAGTCGGCCCCTTCGAGTCCTTCCAGATCCAGCTTCGCCGAGATGATCGCTCCGCGGATCTGAGTCTCCAACGGGTCGGCGATGAGGGGAGCGAACGGCTCGGTTCGAGCGAACCACCGGGTACCCTCCTGCGCCTTCTCCTCGCCCTCCTGCCCGGAGGCGGCTCCCGCCGACCCGAGCCAGAGCCCGATGGCGAAGAGCATCCCGGCCCGATGGCGTTGCGAAGTCGTCACCGCGTGGTTCTCCTGTCAACTGGGCTGGAAGCGTCCGCAGCGCCGCCATGGACGACGTGGCCAAAGTGGAGCGAGCCGATCTCGCGCACAATGAGGGGAAAGACGAGATGACCTACCAGGACCTGGATGTGCAGCTCATTCGAGCTCTGCAGGAGGATGGCCGCCGCTCGCTTCGCCAGCTCGCCAGAGTGCTGAACGTCTCCACGAGCACGGTGAGCAAGAGGCTCGATGATCTGCGTGAGCGGGGTGTCGTTTTGGGCTTTCGGCCGGTGGTGGACTACGCAGCGCTCGGCTACGGTTTGGTAGCCGTGACCAAGATCAAGGCCCGGGGAGACGCTCTCCCGGCGATCGTCGAGGCTCTCGCGGCCGACCACCACCTCACGCACGTATACGAGATCACCGGAGAGTTCGACGTTCTGGTGATCGGCCGGTTCAGGAACGAGACTGAGATGAATCGGGAGATCAAGCGGATGCTGAGCCTGCCAGGCATCGAAGGGACCAACACATCGGTCGTCCTCTCGGCCGCCAAGGAACACGCCGACGCGGATCTCCTCGTGGAGACCGGAGAGCCGAGTGCCGGAGCCTGACCAGGTAACCTCCCTCGACCGCCTGAACCATCGCGTCGTCGCCTGTCGGCGATGCGAGAGATTGGTCGCGTGGAGGGAGGAGGCGGCACGGGTGAAGCGCGCGGCTTTCAGGGATGAGCCGTACTGGGGCCGGCCGGTCCCGGGCTTCGGAGACCCGGAGGCGTGGCTCCTCGTCGTCGGGCTCGCCCCCGCGGCGCACGGAGCCAACCGCACGGGCCGGATGTTCACCGGAGACAGGTCCGGGGAGTGGCTCTACCGGGCCCTGCACCGGGCCGGCCTGGCGAGCCAGCCCTCGTCGATCTCACGGGAAGACGGACTCCGGCTACGCGGTGTCTACATCACGGCCGCCGTTCGGTGTGCCCCGCCCGGAAACCGGCCCACCACCTCCGAGCGAGAGAACTGCCGCGAGTTTCTGGAGGCCGAGCTCGACCTGCTGCAGGACCTCAGGGTCGTGGTCGCTCTTGGCGGCTTCGGTTACGGCCAGACCCTGCGCATCTTGGCGGACAGGGGCTTCGAGCTGCCGACGCCGCGCCCGGGATTCGCGCATGGGCGGGAAATCCCGATAGGGCCCCGGCTCCACGTTCTGGCCTCATACCACCCCAGTCAGCAGAACACCTTCACGAAGAGGCTGACGGAGCCGATGTTCGATGGGATCTGGGCGAGGGCCCTGGAGTTGAGGGGAGAGCCGGTCGGCTAACCTCGGCCGACCTCGAGCATGCGCTCGACCGCCCGAAGCGCTCGAACCCGCACCTCCTCCGGCACCTCGACCTCGTACTTGAGCTCCTTCAACGAGGCCAGGGTCTTCTCGAGCGTGATCTTCTTCATGTGCGGGCAGATCGTGC
>JAUWDL010000353.1 GCA_030608825.1 Gemmatimonadales bacterium | reverse complement strand
CCCTGTTCGGCATCGACTGCAGCTCGGGCGACACCTTTACCGACGGCTCCGTGGAGGTGGCGATGACGGCCATGCACGTGCCGGAGCCGGTGATCTCCCTCTCCGTCAAGCCTGTGGACAACAAGGTCGAGGCCAACATGTCCAAGGCGCTCGGGCGCTTCGTTCGAGAGGATCCCACCTTCCGGGCCGGCGTGGACGAAGAGAGCGGCGAGACGGTGATCTCGGGGATGGGCGAGCTTCACCTCGAGGTCTACGTCGAGCGGATGCGCAGGGAGTACCAGGTCGAGGTGGAGACGGGCGCGCCCCAGGTGGCCTATCGCGAGACGATCTCCCAGCGTGCCGAGTTCAACTACACCCACAAGAAACAGACCGGTGGGGCCGGTCAGTTCGGGCGTGTGGCCGGATACATCGAGCCGCTCACCGACGGGGAAGCCTTCGAGTTCTTGAACGAGGTCCGAGGGGGCGCGATCCCCACCGAGTACATCCCCTCGGTGGAGAAGGGCTTCCAGCAGATGTTGGCGAAGGGACGTCTGATCGGGTTTCCCGTGATCGGGATGCGCGTCTGCCTGAACGATGGGCAGGCCCACTCGGTGGACTCCTCGGACATGGCCTTCCAGGCGGCGGCCCGCGGGGCCTTCCGCGAGGTCTACTCCAAGGCCAGGCCCATCATTCTCGAGCCGGTGATGAAGCTGGCCGTGGAGACCCCCGGCGAGTTCCAGGGCGGCGTGCTGAAGACGGTCATGCAGCGCCGTGGTACGGTGATCGGGACGACCGAAGAGGACCTGTTCTGTCGGATCGAGGCCGAGGTTCCGCTCGCGGAGCTCTTCGGCTACGCCACGGACCTCCGCTCCGTGACCCAGGGCAAGGCCGAGTTTACGCTGGAGTTCGCCAGGTATGCGCCGGTGCCGGCCGAGGTGTCCAAGGGCCTGATCGAGCGATACGGAAAGAGCCGCAAGAACGAGGACGTTTAGCGCCGATTCGGCGAGGAGACTCATGTATCGGAAATTTCTCTCCGCTCGAAGTCCGCTTCGGCTTCTCGAAAAAGGACTCCACGGCGGGCTCGGAAAGGGGAACATCGGACTGGTCCTCGCCGGACCGGGTGTCGGGAAGACCTCGTTCCTGGTAGGCGTGGCTCTCGACGACCTGCTGCGTGGAGATCACGTGCTGCACGTCGCCCTCGATGAATCGGTCTCGCACACCCGGGCCTACTACGACACCGTCTTCGATGAGCTCGCATCCTCCACCCACCTCGAAGAGGAGGCGGTGGTTCGCGCCGGCGTGGATCGGCGCCGCAGCATTCGCGCCTATCCGGAGGCGGGCTTCGGCTCGGGAAAGCTGCGCGAGGCGGTAAAGTTCGAGGAGGAAGCGGGGTGCAAGCCGGGGCTCGTCATCCTCGAGGGCTTCGACCTCTGCGCCGCATCGAAGCAGGAGATGCTCGACCTGAAGGCCATCGCCGCTGAGATCGAAGCGGAGTTCTGGCTCTCCGTCGCCTGCCCGGACGAGAAGGTCCCGGGGATCCCCGCCCCGATCGCGGAGCTGGGGGATGCCATCAGTGTGATCCTGGCCCTCGAGCCGGAGCCGGGCTCGGTGGCACTCCGCGCGCTCAAAGAGCACGACAACCCGGACGTCGAAGCACTTCGGGTCGCTCTGGATCCGAAGTCGCTGCTGCTGGTTCGAAGCTAGGAGCCGAGCTCTTCGCCGGCAGCCGCGCGATGGGGAGATGGGTTTTGGCCCCGCTGGCTTGACTGTGAGAGTAATTACTCCTAGAGTAATTACATGAACTATCGAGTCGAGGAGATCGCAGCCCGGGCCGGAGTACGGGTGGACACGATCCGCTTCTACCAATTTCGGGGTTTGCTTCCCCGGCCCCGTCGCGAGGGGCGCATCGCCCTCTATGACGACGGCCACCTCGAGCGGCTTCGCCGGATCCGGGAGCTCGTCGATCAGGGATTCACGCTCGCCCAGATCAAGCGCCTGCTCGAGCGAGAGAGCGAAGCCGAGGATCGTCCGCTGCTCGAGGCCCTCGTCGAGGAGCACGTCGGCGAACGGACCTTCTCCCGGGCCGAGCTCGCCGCCGAGGCTGGAATACCCGAGGAGCTGATCGGAGCCGCCGAAGCCTCGGGCCTGGTGCAGCCTCTCCAGATCGAAGGCGAGGAGCGCTTCAGCGCCGCAGATCGCGAGATGGCCCACGCCGCGCTCCGCATCCTCAACGCGGGCTTTCCGCTGAACGAGCTGCTGGCGTTGGCGGTGCAGCATGCCCGGTCGGTACAGGAGATCTCCGATCGGGCCATTGACCTCTTCGACGATCACGTGAGAAAGCGGGCCGCCGAGCACGGAGACACCGGCGAGGTCACCGATGCCTTCCGGAATCTCCTCCCGCAGCTCACTCGCCTGGTCGCGCTCCACTTCCAGCGGACCCTGGTGAGTCGCGCCCTGCACCGACTCGCCGGTCGCGGCGAAGACGACGATCTGCGCGCCGCCCTCGCCGCCACCGAGTCCGCCAGCCTGGAGATCGCGTGGCGCTGATGCCGCAGCCCAGCGAACCCAGCGAAGGCGGGCCTTGGCGAGGGCTCGATCTGCCCCGGGACGAGGAGAAGCGCACCCAGGTCCGGGCGATGTTCGATCGCATCGCCCCCCGCTATGACGCCATGAACCGATTGCTGACGGCGGGTCTGGATCAGCGCTGGCGCCGGGCGACACTCGACGCGGTGGGGGTTGGGCGCCGCGACAGGGTTCTGGACCTGGCGTGTGGCACG
>JAUWDL010000250.1 GCA_030608825.1 Gemmatimonadales bacterium | reverse complement strand
CCTGGGCACTCCAGCTGCATGGCTTCCGCGGGGGAAGGCAACCGGGGATCTCCGGAGTGACGGTGGGGGGTGGCGGGCTCGCCGTTCACGCGGCCGGCCTCCTGCTCTATGCGCTGTCGTACAGGAGCCTTCCCCTCGTCGGGCTGGGGCCCGCTTCCAGCTCGCTGGCCCTGTTCATCTCCCTGTTCGTGCTCGCCGCATCGGTGAGAACCGATCTCCGCGCGGCCGGCCTCTTCCTGCTGCCGCTGGTGCTGCTCCTGGTCGGGGAGGCGGTTGTCGTCGGAATCGAGCCGACCGGCCGACAGATCGCGTTTCGCGGACCATGGTTCGTCCTGCATGTGTCCGCGATCTTCATCGGCTTCGCCGGGCTCGCCGCGGCATCGGCCGCCGCCATCATGTACGTGTTCCAGTTTCGCGCGCTCAAGCGGAAGGAATTCGGCTCCGTGTTCGGCTTCTTCCCTGCGTTGGACTCGCTGGACCGGTTGAACAAGGTGGGCCTGGCGGTAGGCTTCCCGGCGCTGAGCGTCGGCCTCCTGGCCGGCTGGAGCTGGACCCTTACGTTCGGTCGTGGGCTGGCCCTGGACAATCCGGGCACGATTCTCGGCATCGTGACCTGGGGCGCGTATCTCGTGGCGATCGCCGCACGCTCGAGGCCGGGCCCCCGCGGGGAACGGGCCGCCGTCATCAGCGCCGTGGCGTTTCTCGTGACTCTCGTGGCTTTCCTCGCTCTCCGGATCATGGCGAGGGAAGCCGGCTTCTTCCTGTAGGTGCGGGACGCCTTGGCGGCAGGCGCGCGGGACGGAGGGCGGGTGGATGCGGCGACCATCGCTCTCGTCGGGCTCAGCCATCACACGGCATCCATCGAGTTGCGTGAGCGGGTGTACGTCGACGCTGCCAGCGTCCGGGATACCGTGCGGGAGGTGATGGAATCGCCGGCGATCCACGAATGTGTCGTGCTCTCCACCTGCAACAGGACGGAGTTCTATCTCCACGCGGCCGATCCGGCCTCCGCCGAAGCCGTCGCGATCGGCATCGTTGCCGCCCGCGCAGGGATGGGCCCGGGCGAGGTCGAGGCCTGCCTGTATCATCGCCACGGCCACCAGGGCGTGCTCCACCTGTTTCGAGTGGCTGCGGGACTCGACTCTCTCGTCGTCGGCGAAGCTGAAATCCTCGGACAGGTCGGCGATGCCTACGAGTTGGGCCTCTTGTTGCCCGACAGCGTAGGGCCGGTCCTGCACCGCCTGTTCCAATCGGCCCAGGCCGTCGGTGGCGCGGTGCGCTCCGAGACATCGCTCGGTCGAGGGGCGGCTTCGATCCCCTCTGCGGCGGTGCGATTGGCGGCCAAGGTGTTTGGATCCCTCGAGGGAAGGAGCGCCATGGTCCTCGGCGCCGGAGACATGGGCGTCACGACGCTCCGATGTCTCCTTTCGGAGGGGATCTCCGACGTCCTGGTGGCCAACCGGACGCTCGATCGGGCGCGGGAGACGGTGGCCCAGATCGGCGGCCGGGCGATCTCGCTGGAGGATGTCTGGGAGGAGATCTCCGACGTGAACATCCTGGTGACCTCCACCTCGGCAGCGGAGCCGGTCGTCACGCGTGATAAGCTGGAGTCTTCACGAGGGCAGGTCGGTTCGCCGCTCGTGGTCCTCGACATCGCCCTTCCACGGGACGTGGAGCCGGGTGTGGGTGGGCTTCCCGGCATCTTCCTCTACAACATCGATGACCTTCAGAAGGTGGTGGGGGCCACCGAAGAGGCGAGACGAGCGGAAGCGGCGCCCGCCGAGACGTTGGTGGCGGATCACGCCACGCGCTTCTGGAGATGGTACCGATCGCGCGAGGTAGGTCCCCTCATCAGAGGGCTTCGGGCACACGGCGAGGCGGTCCGCCTTGCTGAGTTGGAGCGGTTGCTGGTGGGGCTGGACGGGCTGAGCGAGTCGGATCGGGAACGGATCGAAGCCTCCACGCGGCGGCTTTTGAACAAGCTCCTGCACCCGTCGACGGTTGCCCTGCGTCAGGCAGCCGCCGACCCGAACGCGATCGAGTTCCTCGACAAGTTGAGGGAAGAGCTCGGTCTCGCCGCGGTCTCGCCGCGGTCTGAGGGACTGACGGAAGAAGAGATCGAGGGCTCCGGGCCGGCGAACGGCTCGGCGGATACCGAGAGCGAAGAGGCCAACGAAGCGAGAAGCTAATGGGTCCAAAAGTATTGGTGACGGGCGGCGCCGGGTTCATCGGCTCGCATGTGTCGGAAGCGTACCTCGCCGAGGGGTGGGAGGTTACGGCACTGGACGACTTGAGCAGTGGAAGGCGGGAGAACGTGGCCGAGGGCGCCGAGTTCGTCGAGATGGATATTCGGTCCCCGGAGCTGCCAGAGCTCCTGAGGCGGAGGCGCTTCGACGTGGTCAACCACCATGCCGCGCAAGTCGATGTGCGGGTCTCCGTAGGCAGCCCACGCGACGACGCATCGATCAACGTGGACGGCCTCCTGAACGTGCTCGAGGCGTGCAGGCGCTCGCGCGTCGAGCGCGTCGTGTACGTCTCGTCCGGAGGGGTCGTGTACGGAGAGCCTGACGACCTTCCTATCGAGGAAACACGAGGGAAGGCACCGGTGTCGCCCTACGGCGTCACCAAGCTCGCGGGAGAGCTGTACCTCGACTACTACCGGGTTGTGCAGGGCATGCCATCCGTATCGCTGCGCTACTCGAACGTCTACGGGCCTCGCCAGAATCCCCATGGGGAGGCCGGAGTGGTGGCGATCTTCTCGCGCCGGGCGATGCACGGCCAACCGCTGATCGTGTACGGAGACGGGGAACAGACGAGGGATTACGTGTACGTGAAGGACGTGGCCAGGGCCAACCTCGTGGCCTCGACTCTGGAGTTGGAGGATACGGGGACCCTGGACGACTTCGCCTTCAACGTGGGGACGGGAATCGAGACGAGCGTGAACGACCTCGTTGGGCGGATCATCGAGATCTCGGGGCATGTGGAGGTGGAGCGGCAGGAGGCGAGAACCGGAGAGCTTCTCAGAAGCGCGCTCGACGTGCGCAAGTTGAAGAGCACCGGTTGGTCGCCCGAGCACAGCCTGACGGAGGGGCTGTCCGAGACCTATGCCTGGGTCGCCGCCGCAGAGGGAAGCGCGTGACTCCCTTGGTGGCGGCCGTCGCGGCGGCGCTCCAGGAGGCACGGCCCATCGACTCGCCGTGGGACATGGTCATCCGTGCGACGCCGGCGACCAAGATCGTGCTCCTCGTTCTCCTGGCGTTCTCGCTTCTTTCCTGGATTCTGATCTTCTGGAAGTGGGTAGAGTTCCGCCGGGTTCGGGAGGAAGGCGACGACTTCGTGCGGGAGATGGAGAGCTCGGCCGGCCTCGCGGACGTCTACACCGCGCTTCGGGGGCTCGAAGCGTCGCCCTATACGCGGGTATTCCGCTACGGGGTGAACTTCTTCACAGAGCTGCG
>JAUWDL010000197.1 GCA_030608825.1 Gemmatimonadales bacterium | reverse complement strand
TCGAGCTCAACGGTCATGTAACCCGTGCGGCCGGCCGCCATGTGCTCCACGCCACCCAGGGAGTACCCAGGGGCCGGGGCCCGGAAACCCTCCAGGTCCATCCAGTCCATCCACTCCACGATCTCCCGGACCTCGGTGCCCCCCTCCAGGCGAAACAGGTTCACGTCGTGCAACATGAAGCCCTCGGGGTTCTCCTCCACGTGGACGGCCACGGTGCGGGTGCCCGCCGTGAGCTCGCCCGAGGTAGTGATCTCGTAGTTGGAGAGGGTGAGCTCGACGTCGGCGCTGGGAGGTGATGCGCCGGTGGAGTCGGCGGTGACGGTGAGCTCCCGCTGCATGCCCAGCTCGGTGTGCCACTGGCCATCGGGCGTCTTGACGTAGCGCTCCATCACGTAGGTACCGGGCTCCAGCCGGACCGTGGCCTGCGAGGTCTCTCCAGGCTCGGTGAGCGCGGGACCGCCGCTGGGCTCGACCTCGGTAAAAAACCAGCCTGGGATTTCCGAGCCGAGGCCCGCTTCGGCTTCCGCCCGGTTGATCTCCCCCGAGTCATACTGCTCCCACACCTTGCCGAACGAGACGATCATCTCCTCCTGAAACTCCTGGTAGGTCTTGTTCTCCGGCAGGCGGTAGATGTAGAGGAAGTGCTCCTGCTCTCCAGCGTTCGTCATACGGAAGGTCGTCCACCCGGAGGGGATCTCGTCGGGCGCATCGAAGGCATAGTCGCGCGCTACCACCTCGACCACGTGGGCTTCGGAGGATGTCTCGTTGGCCGCCTCGGAGCTTGCATCTGCCGGCTGGCCGCGGTCGGCAGGCTGGCAGGCCACGAAGCTCGCGGCGACAACGACGGTACCGATGGCGAGATAGTGGCGTCGAGCGATCATTGAGCCTCCCATAGTTGGTCGAGATTATGAAACTCGGTTTTCTAGCATAGCCGACAGGCCTTGATGCCAGAAGAGGCGGCCCTATCTCATCGTTCCACAGGTCTCCCGAATCGTCGGTTTACGAGAGTAGGTTGAAGAGTTGGCAGCAAAGTATGAACCCGGGAGAAACCACTTTGAAACCATTCGCATTTCATCTCGTCGCCGTCGGCATTGCCTGCGTGAGCTGTTCGCCAGCCGGCGAGCGTGCGGCGGAACGGGCTGGCTCAGAAGCGGATCTGGCCTCCCGCCTCACGCAGGCCAGATCCGCGGACGGCGCATACATCTCCTGGCGCGAGCACCTGATCGACGATGAGGGCATCAGCGGAGTCGAGCTGCGCGGCAGCGACGGGCTGGTCATGGCCGATCTCGATGGGGACGGCCACCTGGACATCGTCTCCGTGCACGAGTCAGACGATCAGTACGACGGTCTACCCGAAGGTCACATCCGTATCGCCTTCGGCAGCGCCGATCCCGATCAATGGCAACTGGTCACGCTGGCCGAGGGTGAGGAAGCGGGCGCCGCCGAGGACGTCGCCGTCGGCGATTTGAACGGCGATGGCTACCTGGACATCGTCGCCGCGTGCGAGCTGGCGCACCTGATCTACTTCGAGAATCCGGGCGCGAACAGCCGCAACGCCAACTGGGAGAGGGTGATCCCGCCGGTGACGCTGGACCGGGGCTCGTTCATCCGGGTGTTTCTCGCGGATCTGAACGACGACGGCAGGCTCGAGGTCGTGACGCCGAACAAGGGCGCGCAGGACCCGGAGCGCGCCCAACAAGATCCGAAGGAGATCTCCTTCTTCCAGATCGCCTGGTCACCGCTCGACGGCGATGCCTGGATCGAGCATCCGCTGACACTCGTGCCGTGGCCGATCAACTCGCAGCCGGTCGATCTGGATGGCGATGGCGACGTGGACATCGTCGGCGGATCGGTCGCGGAGCGACGCATCATGTGGTTCGAGAACCGCAGCAGTGAAGGCGAATTCGAGTTCGTCGAGCATCCGATCGACCTGATCGCCGGCAGGGACGTCGAGCCGGACGCGGTGCTGGCGACCGCCGGCTTCAACATGGGTTTCGTCGATCTGAGCGGAGATGGCCGCCTCGACATCGTGACCCTCGATATGCCGCCCTTGTTGGGTCAACGCCTGGTATGGCTCGAGCAAGCGGCCGCGCCCGGCATGCCGTGGCGGATTCATCTCCTCGGCAGCTACGCGCCCGATTCGATCGTCGGCATCGCCGTCGCCGATATCGACGGTGACGGCGACCCTGATGTCATGACCGGCGGCTACAGCCGCGGCTCCCGCATCAGCGATGGCGAAGCTGGTGTCGACGACCCTCTGGGCCGCATGGCCTGGTGGGAGAACCCCGGCGAGATGGGCGCCGATTGGACCCGACACGACTTCTCGCGCCGGGAGCGGGGCATGTTCGACAAGTTCATCCCGCTCGACATGGACGGCGATGGCGACATCGACTTCGTCGGAACGCGCGGCAACAGCGGTCCCTACGACGGCGTCTTCTGGCTCGAGCAGGTCCGCAGCGCCGAGCCGCTCAGGGCGTTCCTGCAGGCGCGTGAACAGGAAAGCCCGGAGCTGCCGCTGCCGTAGGCCCTACCCTGCCGGATGCGGCGCCATCGGGCGACCAGCAACGGACCCCGCCGGGGATTCGGCGAGCTGCGGTTGCCTGACGAGGAAGGTGACGAGCGCGGCCATTACCAGCAGGCCAGCGGAGCAGTAATAGGCGAACGTGAAGGCCTGGGTTTGATCGTAGACCCTCCCCGCGAGCAGGGCCAACATGAAGCCGCCCAACCCCCAGGCCGTGAAGACCAGGCCGTAGTTTACGCCGAAGTTCTTCAACCCGTAGTAGTCCTTTGTTATCGAAGGAAACAGGGCGAGGTTCGCCCCGTAATTGGCCCCGATCAGGGCCGACAGGAGAGCGAGCACGACCGGCCGGGCCAGAAAGCCGCCTTCGTGGGTGAGCGACAACAGGATGATCAGAACCGCCTGCATGGCAAAGCAGGCGAATAGTGTCGTCTTGCGTCCGATCCTGTCCGAGAGCGTCCCGGCCGCGATACGGCCCGCACCGTTGCCGACTGCCAGCACGGCCACCAGAACGAACCCCAGGCTGAGCCCCGCCTGGTCGAGCGCGATCTTCGCCAGCTTGGAGATGATCATCAGACCTGCCCCGGCGCCGCAGGCGTACATGAACCAAAGCACGTAGAACTGCCAGGTGCGAAGCATCTCGCCGGGGGAGAAGTCTTCTTTCCGATCCGATCCGGCAGCCTCCACGGGCGGGCTTCCGGGAGGCACGTAGCCCTCCGGCGGAGGCGTGAGGAATTGGGCCAGGCCGACCACCACGACGAGGAACCCGATGCCGAACGCCAGCACCATGGTCGGCAAGCCATAGCTCGTGGTCAGCCACTTGGCGAGCGGTGCGGCGTACACACTCGCCAGCCCGAATCCGGACACCACCAGGCCCGCGATCAAGCCCGTCTTGGCCGCGGGAAACCACTTGACCGCCGGGGGAGTCGCCGACGCGTAGCCGAAGCCGATGCCCGCACCGGCCAGCACTCCGAACCCGAGGACGTACCCCATCGGTGAGGTGGTACGACTGGCCAGAATGAGCCCCATGCCCACCAGGATACCGCCGATCGTGGCCACGATGCGCGGCCCGATCTTGTCCTGCATCCGGCCGGCCGGGATCATGACGAGGCAGAAAACCAGACAGGCGATCGCATACGGAAGCGACTTGTCGGTCTCCGACCAGTTCCAGGCGGCCGGGACTCCCTTGCTGATGACGCTCCAGGTGTAGAGGACGCCGAGGGCGAGGTTGATACCGGTCCCGGCGAAGGTGACGATCCAGCCGCGATTGCTGCGTGACGCGGCGATCGCCGTCGCTTGGCTTGTCATCGTGTATATCCTTCACGCACCTGCTTTTGCCGGTGCGGATCGTTGGCGTGGAGAGGGCCGGACGTGCCAAGGAAGTCTACGCAGGCGGCCTGCCCCTGTCTGTCGGAAAACGCCTGTGGCGGATGTAGGGAGATTCGCTACGTACGCGGCGAAGACAATTGGCCTGCCAGGAGAGCTGCTTTCAGAAGGGTGTCAATCGAAGCTGCGGGAAGCACTCCCCTCACAACCGCAGTGAGAAGGCCAGGCGCACCGATCCG
>JAUWDL010000394.1 GCA_030608825.1 Gemmatimonadales bacterium | reverse complement strand
GCGGGGGCGCCGGATCCTCGAAGACGCCGGCATCGCCCTGATCACCTGAACGCTGCACCATCCCGACGGCTCCCGACGGCCTGCCGGATCACAGGAGGACGGATGTCTGATGGCGATCGACTCTGGGAGGTGTTCGCTCGTCGCAAGAGAGCGGACCATTTCGAGCACATCGGCTGCGTCGAAGCGCCGAACTCGGACCTGGGCAGGGTCTACGCATGGCAGACGTACGACGAGGCCAAGTGGTTCGAGATGATCGTGGCGCCCCGCGACGCGTTTCACCCCGTCAACCGGCCCGAGCAGCCGTTCACGCTGCACCCCTCGGCCGAAGCGCTGACCTGAGCGGACGGCACCGGAAGGGAGATTCAGGGTGGCGGAAGAAGGCAAGTACTCGAAGGCGGCCGATCTGCCCGAAGAGCTTCGGGAACACCTCGGAGCCCTCATCTTGGTACTGGCGGACAACAAGCGGCTGCTGGGCATGCGCTACTCCGACTGGATCCTCGGCGCGCCGGCCCTGGAGGCGGGCATCGCGTGTTCGGCGATGGCCCAGGACGAGTGGGGCCACGGCCGGATTTTCTATGCGATGCTGCGCGATTTCGGCCAGGACCCGAACCAGCTTGAGCACGGGCGTGAGTCGCCGGAGTATCGAAGCAGCGAGCTGCTGGATGGCCCGGCCGATGGCTGGACGGACCTGCTCGCGCTCAACCTGCTCCTGGATTCGGCGCTCTCCGTTCAGTTCGAGGCGATGGCGGAGAGCCGGTTCGAGCCCGTGCATTACAAGGTCAGCAAGCTGCTCGACGAGGAGCGTTTCCACTTCGAGCACAGCCGCGGCTGGGTGGCACGACTCGGGAGCACGGAGTCGGGTCGCGAGGCGATGCAGCGTGCCTTCGCTCCGGCATGGGAGGTGTGCGTCCGCTGGTTCGGGCCCGACGACGACGAAGTGGCGCGCGCTCTGTGCGACGGAGGCCTTACCGACAAGGATTCGACGGGCTTGAGGGCGCGCTGGCTCGAGCGCGTGGCGCCCGTGGTCGAGAGCGTGGGTCTCGGCCTGGCCGAGGCGGACGGTGGCGTCTGGCGCAGCAGGGTGGAACCGGCCTGGGATGGATGGGACTCCGACGTCCGCCGAGGCCGTGAGGGAGGCCCGGACGCCGACACGCTGGTGCGCGTGCGGGGCGACAAGAACCGCTCCCTCTTGTTGGACTGAGTCTCGACCGAGCCTGCGGAGCCATGGACTGGAGCCTGGTGGAGCCGTGAACTCCGGCAAAGATGACCGGGCGGGTCGCCCCACCGGAGGCGAGCCGAGCGCCGAGCTCGGCCGGCCGCTTCGTACGGAGGAGCTTCCCCCGGCGATCAAGTGCCCCTTCTGTGGCAGCGAGGACAGCGAGCAGTTCTCCACCTTCGGTAGCTCGCTGTCTCTGAGTCAGTACTACTGCAACGGCTGCCGCACCGTCTTCGAAGCCTTCAAGTGGAGAGAGCGCGAGCCCGAGCCCGGGACCGACGGGGTGGATCCCGACGAGGCGGATCCCGACACGGGCCGCGCAGAGGGCTGAGCCGTTGGCCGGCCGTCTGAAGTCCAAGCTCCCGGAGCTCGCCGTCGAGGGGTTTTCCGTGATGCTGGCGGTCCTCCTCGCATTGGCGGCCGACTCCTGGCGCGAAGACAGGGCCAACCGGGAACTGGCGGCGTTGGCTCGAGCGAGCGTACTGGAAGAGGTGCGCGGCAACCTGGCCGAGCTGGAAGACACCCGCGAGGACCACGTGTCCCTTCTGGAACGGCTCGTCCGCGATATCGACGAGTTGGACGCCGGCGGCACCTCGGCCGAAGTCGGTTTCTCCTTCGCCCTGATCTCCTCGGCCGCCTGGCAGACGGCTCAGGTGACGAGGGCCACCCAATTCAGGGGCCGGGACCCCGGAGAGGTGGCCAGAAGGCTCGAGGCAGTCGCCGCCCGGGTGCAGATCGTGCTCGATCTGCAGGAGGGCCTGATGGACGCGTACCGGGCAGCGCTCGAGGACGCTCCAGCCTCCGACTGACATGGCGTCGCCGCTGCTGTCGCCATTGCCGGCTGACCGGTAGGATCCTCGGAGCGCCAGAGCCGTGCCGTCCGTCGACGGCCCAGGACGGCCCGATCTCGAATCCACCCCAGACAGGCACTCGGACGATGGCGACGCGATACTTCACGCCCAAGACATTCGGGTTTCTCAAGGATCTCGAGAAGAACAACAACCGGCCCTGGTTCACGGAGAACAAGAGCAGGTACGAGAAGGAGCTGAAGGAACCCGCGCTCCGGTTCATCGAGGACTTCGAGAGCCGGCTCATGAAGATCAGCCCTCACTTCCACGCCGGCCGCCGCTCCTTCTTCCGGATCTACCGCGATACCCGGTTCTCAAAGGACAAGAGCCCCTACAAGACGTACGCCGGGATCCAGTTCCGTCACGAGGCTCGCGGGAGCGACGTGCACGCGCCCGGCTTCTACCTCCACATCCAGCCGGGGCATAGCGGGGTGGGCTGCGGGATGTGGCACCCCGACTCCATGTCGCTGCTGAAGATACGAGAGGCGATCGTGGAGG
>JAUWDL010000191.1 GCA_030608825.1 Gemmatimonadales bacterium | reverse complement strand
ACTCAGCCGCCTACTACTACAGGCTACTCCTGGAATTTTCATACGACACCGTCGTGGCGATGAACAACCTCGGGGATATCTACGAGCGGATGGGACGTTACCAGGAGGCCCTCGAGCTGTATCGGCGGTCCGTCCGAGCCGCCCCTGATCGGATCGCGGGCTATGTGAATGTAGCGAGCGCCGCCCGTACGCTGGGGTTGCACGAGCTGGCCGATTCGGCGCTCGCGGAGATGGTCGAGAGGTTTCCCCCCGGTCCGAATCAGGCCCTCGTGGAGGCGAGCACTGCCTACTATGCCGGAGACATCGCGCGTCTCGAGGAGATCGCGACGAGCTGGGCAGAAGCGCCGATCAGCGACGGGGATTCTCGCGCGGGCGGCCGGCACTTGCTCGCCGGACTGGCCGGGATGCGCGGGAAGCCCCGCGAGGCCATGGCTCTGGCGGATTCCGCCGCACGTCTTTACGTGGAGGACGGCTCGTTCTCGTGGGCCTACTCGGCTGTTGAGGTGCTGAATCACGCTGCGTGGGCCGCGAATCCAGAGTCGGCTTTGCCGTATCTGGCACCGCTGCTGGAAAAGTTCCGGAGCGCCGAAGCACTGCTGACAGCTCCCCGCTTCAAGCACCAGGCGCTCGGGCTCTTCGCCGCCGCCTACGCGCTCGCCGGGGAGCACGCAGTGGCCCGTGCGCTGCTGGCCGGGGCGGACTCGCTCGCGGCTCTGAGCGACTTCCAGCCGGCCGGTGCGACGGAGCATGCCAGGGCCATCCTGGCCCTGCGGGAAGGCCGGCCAGATGAGAGCCTCCAGCATCTGGAGCTCGCCAGGGCCGCCGAGTACGGCCTCATGCACAACTACTCGCAGCTTCTGCTCGGCGACGTATACCTCGCTCTCGGTCGACTGCCCGAAGCAGCGGCGGAGCTGGAGGCGGTCACCGGCACTGCCAACGTGTTCTTTGGCGACACACGAGCGCACCCGCCGCTCCAACCCGTCGCACACGAGCGCCTCGGACGGCTGTACCTGGTCTTGGGCGACACGACGGCCGCCCTCACGCATCTGGCCGCGTTCGTTGAGCTGTGGAGCAATGCCGATCCCGCTCTACAGCCTCGGGTGCAGAAGGCGCAGAGAACACTGCAGGAGATCCTATCGCAGCGTGGCTAGAGATTGTGAGCTTCGTGAGATTCGACGACTGCTTATATGCCCTCACGCCACGATCTGAATCTCCTCTTAAAGGAGTGTTGTGGGCTTGAGACAAAGCCGGCGGTCAAGCCGGACACCCGGGAGACGGGCCGTGACGGCAGCGATCCGGGTCGCGTTGATCCTCACGCTCCTGCACCTCGGGTGCTCTGCGCCGGAGGATCGCGCAGCTGACCGCGAATCCACGGTCATCGTCAGCTACTGGGGTGGCGACGAGGTGCTGAACCCGGTGCACGACATGGAAGCCAAGTTCCTCGTCTTCCTGTCTCTCATGACCGTGGACCAGCGCGGAAACCTCCAGAGTCGGCTGGCGCGAAGCTGGGAACATTCGCCGGACTATCGGGAGTGGACCTTCCACCTCCGCACCGACGTCCGCTGGCACGACGGCGCTCCGGTGACGGCCCATGATATCGCGTTCACGATCGATCTGATGCGATCCTCCAGCGACACGGACTACAACGCCTTTGAGCTTGTCACGGTCCAGGACGACTCGACGGTGACGATCCGTCCGCGCACCAGCCGAATCTTCCAGTCCGACATGGTCTTCTACCCGAAGCATCTGCTGGAGGGCTTGGACCCGGGCCGCCTCGTCGAATGGGAGTTCTGGAAGCAGCCGGTCGGGAACGGCCCCTACCGCTTCGTGCGTCTCGAGCCGGAGACGATGATGGAGTTCGAGGCGAACCCCGATTTCTTCCTGGGGAGGCCCAGGATCGATCGTGTGATCCTGAGGTTCTCACTCGATGACGGAATAACGGAACTCCTGGGTGGTCAGGTGGACGCGGACAGGGTGCCGCCGGCCATCCTCCCGACTATTGCCAACGATCCCCGCTTTCGGATCTATCACCTCATCAGTGCGATAGGGAGCCAGGCGGTCTACTGGAAGAGCGACCACGCGATCCTCGGCGACCCGGTGGTGCGACGTGCCCTCACGCACGCCATCGATCGGCGCGCGCTCCACCACGTCCTGAACTACCCCGATGATCTTCCGATCTTCGACGCTCTCCACACTCCTGACCAGTACCGGCGGCGGGAGCTGCTGGAGCCCCTGCTCTATGACCCTACCCATGCCCGCGCGCTGCTTTCCAGCTCGGGCTGGCAGGACACGGACGGAGACGAGATCCGTGACCGGGACGGACAGCCCCTTCGTTTCACCGCGCTCGTCGAAAACGTTGCGAACTCGGGGACCGTGTCTGGCGCGACCTTCGTCCAATCGGAACTTCGGAAGATCGGCGTGCAGATGGAACTCCGGCCCTTGGACCGATCTGTGGTCTTGGAACGGTTTCGGGCGGGCGACTTCGAGGCGGTCTTCCTATCGTTCCGGTTTTGGGAGGCTCCAGTGCTCCAGAATCGCTATCACCTGGGCGAGCCCGAGCCCCTGGGTTACCGGAACCCGCGTGTCGTAGAGCTTCTCGACCAGGCGACCCGCAACTGGATTCCCGAAGAAGACGACCGGATCTACTCCGAGCTCGCGGAGATATTCCGGCGCGACGTGCCGGTAACGATCCTCTATCCCTATGCCAGGTTCACCGTGGCCCACCGTCGACTTCGCGGGTTGAGCAGCCCCTATTGGGGGGGAGATCCGACGGCGCACATGGACGAGCTGTGGCTTGAGGACGGTCGGTGAGCCCCCTCGGGCGGCCCGGGATGCTCGGCGCGGCAATCTGCGCGGTGGCCTTAGCCTGCGTGGGCGGGGATGCTCCACGTCGGTCCCCTGGATCCGCGGTCACCATCCTGTACGACGACCCCGGGGACGAGTTCTTCCTCAATCCCAACCGCTGGCATCTGGCCCAGTTCCCGGTCTTCCTCACCCTGACGACCGACGAGCTCGACGAGGCGGGCCCGCAGCCACGGCTGGCGCGGCGGTGGGAGCACTCGCCGGATTACCGGGAGTGGACGCTTCATCTCCGCCCCGATGTGAAGTGGCATGACGGCGTGCCTGTCACCGCTCACGACGTCAAGTTCACCATGGATCTGTGGGCCCACCCGGACGTTCTCTATCCCGCGGGATCCGGCTCGGCCACCGTCCTCGATGACTCCACCCTGAGGATCACGTACCGGCAACCGAGCAGAGAGCCGCTGAACGGCTGGAACGTCTACTACCCGAAGCATCTGTTGGAGAACCTCGATCCGAAGGAGTTCGCCAGCTGGGAGTTCTGGAAGCATCCGGTCGGGAACGGTGCGTACCGCGTCGTCCGCCACGTGTCACGTACGCTCATGGAGCTCGAGGCCAATCCTGACTACTGCTGCGGGAAGCCGCGCATCGAGCGGGTGGTGCTGAAGTTCGCAGGAGGCGCGCCGCTCACCGAGCTCCTGAGCGGCAACGTGGACGTCGCTCAAGTCAGCCCGGTGGAGCTACCGGCGCTGGCGGCAGATCCACGCTTCGAGGCTCACTACTACGGGACCGGCCGCGTTACCGTCCATCTGTTCTGGAACCATCGGAACGCGCTCTTCGAGCAGGCCGACGTCCGGCGGGCGCTCACCATGGCCATCGACCGACGCGAGCTCCATCGGGTCCTCAACCTCCCCGAGAGTCTCCCGATCACGGACGGGATCCACAACATGCATCGATATCGACGCGGCGAGATCGCCCCGGCGCTGCCCTATGACCCCGAAGCCACCGGGCTCCTGCTGGATCGTGCCGGGTGGCGTGCGGGGAGTCGTGGCGGACCGCGGGAACGGAACGGGAGGGGATTTCGCTTCACCGCGATCGTGCCGGACGCGCCGTGGATGGCCTCACCGATCAGGGCTGCCACATTCATCCAGGACCAGCTCCGGCGGATCGGGATCCGGATGGAGATCGAACAGCTGGAGAGCACTGACGTCGTCGGGCGGATTGCGGACGGAGCCTTCGAGGCGGCCATCACCTTCCTGGTCAAGCATCCGTCGCGGCAGGCGGCGTATTTCGGGGAGGGCTCTCCGATTGGATATGCCCCGCCACGGGTGACCGAGCTCCTGCGCGCCGCCGAGGTGGCCATGGATCTGGACGAGCAGGAC
>JAUWDL010000272.1 GCA_030608825.1 Gemmatimonadales bacterium | reverse complement strand
GTCCCGATGGGGATTCGGTCGATCTGCCGGAGATCGAGGTGGTCCGAGCCGGCGAGCGCATGCGCTTCCTTACATACGGTACGGGACTGGTCTACATGCGGGGCTTCGGGCCTTCTCAGGATTTCTGGCTGCTCGATCTCGCCACGATGAAGAGCCGCCAACTGACCCGGCTCGACCCGAGCGCCACGATGCGCACATTCGACATCACACCGGACGGCCAGCGGATCGTCTTCGACCGGTTGGGCTGGACTTCGGACATCGTGTTGATCGAACTGGGTGGCTAGGAGTCCGGCGACACCTCGGCCTCCAGGCGATTCATCTTCTCCAGCTCGGCCTCGAGTTCATCGATCCGATCGACGGCTCGAACCTGGTCGCGCGAGGCGATGTGCCTTGGATTGATGGCGTGAGAGCGCTCGAAGGCTGCAAGCGAGCGCTCCAGGAGACCGTTACGGCGGTAGATGAGCCCGAGGTTGTAGAACAGAACGTCGTTGTTCGGCGCGGCCTGACGTGCCCTGGCAAACTCGGACTCCGCTCTGGGCCAGTCGCGGGACTCGAAGGTGACCCCGAGCATGTAATGGAAGTGGCCGATCAGGTTCTGGGTCAGATAGTCCTTGGGGACCGCCGGGTCCGACTCGCCGTCGAGCTCGGTCTTCGGGATGACCGGCTCCGGCATGGGTGCGCCGCTTCGCCGGACCTGAAACGAGAGGCCGGTGCCGACGATCTCGAGACCTGGAATCTCCCAGTTGGGGTGGTGAGTGAAGTAGAGAGGGTCGACATCCGGGTCGAAGCGCAGAGGCGGTAGGTCGGCACCCCCAACGCCCTGGAGAATCAAGTCGACGTCGGGACGGACGCCTTCCACGAGCTGCAGGTAGATGAGCACGAAGAGGATGTTGTCGTCGCTGGCGCTCAAGTGGGCCCCCGGCGGCAGCGTCGCCAGGAGGGTCCGACTGAAGTCGTCGGCAACTCGGTAGCGACTGCGATCGTGCTTCGGGTAGCCCACCACGAGCATGGATAGCGGCAGCAGAAGGGCTGCCACCGCGACCTTGGAAGACAGGCGCTCGCGAAGGACGTCCAGCCCCAGACCCGCGAGCAAAGCGCAAAGGACAAATATGGGGATGTAGTACCGATGCCACAGGAACAGGTCGCTGCGTGACCCGTGGAGAGCCATGGCCAGAAAGTTGCCGAGGATCGCCAGGAAGAACAGCAGGATGGGCCAGCCCGTCCTTCGTGCCCAGACGATCCCGAGCGCGGCCAGGACCGCTCCCAGCCAGAAGAGCTCGGTACCGATCCGAGCTAGGAGATCGCCGGCGATCGTCAGCAGATCAGCAGGTGTCTCGATCCAGGCGCGGTCCCAGGCCTCGCGCCGCAGGATGACACGGATGGTGGCCCGAATCGTCTCAGGATCACCCCAGTCGAGACGGGGATTTGCACGGGAGCGCAGTGGCAGATAGAGATACGGAACGAGTCCCAAGGCCACAGCCGTCGCCGAGGCGATGAGAACCCGCGGCCGGCGCAGGAGCCCCGGCTCGGTGATCAAGGCGAAGAGCGCCAGAGCGAGGACAAAGACCCCCATGTAGGTGTGGTTGGTGGCCCCCAGAGCCGCGACGAAAAACGCCGCCACGAGCAATCTCGGCTGACGTCGCTGGAACCAGGCGATCGCGAAGCCCAAGGCCATCACCAGGAAGAGGGCGTTGAGACTGTAGACGCGCTGGATGTTGGCCTGAGACCAGAAGCTGGGGCTGAAGGCAAGGAGCAAGCTGGAGAACAGGGCGGAGAGGGCCGTGAGCCCGAGCTGCCGTCCCACAAGGTAGAGGCCAGCCGCCGCGGCCGCGGCGCAGAACGAGCTGAAGAGGCTCATCCGAAAGGCTATGGAACCGATTGGGACCAGTATGGTCCAGAGCTTTCCGAGCAGCACATAGAGCGGGTAGCCGCTCGGGTGAGGAATTCCGAGCGTGTGAACTGCCGCCACCAACTCGCCGCTATCACCGACGTAGATCGTGCGGCTGGCGCCAAGAGCGTAGATCGAGAACAGCGCCAGACCGAGGACGATTCCCTGGATCGTCCGGGAGTCCCCGCCGCCGTCAGCGTGAGTCGACGTCATCGGCACCTACGGATCGGCGGGACTTTCTTTCAAGCGCTTCAGATTCTCGCGGAACAACGCGTTGTCCGGCTCGAGCTCCAGGGCCCGCTCGAGCGCGGCGATGGCGGCTTCTGGATCACCCATGAGATAAGCGACGTTGGATCGGTACTGGAACACCAGGCTGTACTCTGGAGCCATCGTCTCGGCGTGGTCGAGAAGGGTGACGGCTGTGTCGTAGTCGCCGCGGCGAGCGGCCTGACTGGCCTTTTGGGCCAGGAATCCGGCCTGCTGTTCGGCTTCGGTTGTCGGGGCGTTCACCGAAGCGCTGCCGGTCAGTCGAACCAACGCCGCCCGAGAGGGCTCATAGTCCGGCGTATACCGCAGAACGGTGTTGTAGTCGGCAATCGCAAGGTCGGCTCTGCCCTGGCGTTCGTGGACGACGGCCCGGTTGTGGTAGGCCTCGACGTTCAGGGGGTCGAGCTCGATGGCGACCTCCAGCTGTTCGAGAGCTTGCTCGTAGTTGCCCACCGCGCCGAGCGCGCCGGCGAGGCTGGTGCGCAGGCCGGGCTCTTCCGGCTCGGCTTCGATCAGGCGCTTGTAGATCTCCAGCGCGTCGTCGTAGCGACCCTCCTCGAAGGCGATGGCCGCCAGATTGCGCTCGCCCTCGGGCGACTGGGTGCCGCCGAGGTAACCGAGGGCTTCGAGCCGCTCGACCACAGCCTGGTCCACCTCTGGATTTCGCGCCACGCCACCTCGAGGTCTCCGGCGCCCGGTCTCGTAGGTAGCAATGCGGTCCGGTTGCAGCGGCATCTCCAGAGCTTCAGCGAGCACTCGCCCCGGCATGTCCTCGGCTGCCGGGAGTCCGAGCAGGGTGAGAATGGTGGGTGCCACATCGACGAGGACAGGCTTGTCGATTCTCGAATGTCGCTTCACTCCCCGGCCGTAGAGATAGAGGATGCCTTCCAGCCGGTGGAACCGCTCGCTGACCCGACGCAGGTCACGGACGCGGCTCGGGTCGTCGTGCAGCTCGCCCAGCCGGAAGCCATGGTCGGAAGCGACGACGAGCGTGGTGTCATCGTCCATGACGTCGAGGTACTGCCCGACGAGGTCGTCGGCGAAGCGGTACATCTCTTCGACGGTGCGCCCGAACTTCGATTGCTGATCGGCCAGCTCTCCTGCCAGGCCGGTGACCCTGAAGAGATGACCGAAGAGATGGGAGGTCGAGTCG
>JAUWDL010000174.1 GCA_030608825.1 Gemmatimonadales bacterium | reverse complement strand
TCGGGTAGGCGGACGGCCGTTCGGCGTCGGCCAGGATGGTACGCACCCCCGCCAGAAAGAACCACGTGTTGAAGACGAAGGCGATCAGCAGCCACAGGCGCACATAAGCGTCCTCGTCTACGTTGACCCCGAGCAGGTTGTCGATGCCCGCCAGCGCGATCGCGAGGCCGACGAAGAGAACCGCCGAGTACAGACCTGCGATGAGGAAGCGGAGGAAGAGGGTCTTGTTGTACTCCCAGAAGGTGCCCTGTATGCCGGCGTCACCTCCGTTCCCGCCCAGTACGCTCCCGCCCTGTCCGCTCGCGCCGATGAAGGGGGCGAACGCGGCCAGCAAGTGGAAGGCGATCGCCGCCTGCAGCAGGCGCTCGATGCGCACCGGCTCCGACCATTCGGGCCACGCCAAGAAGAAGGCGGCCAGCAGCGCGAGCCCCAGAAGACGGGCCGCCCAGAGACGAGCCGGTCGCCAGGCCCGTCGCTCGGACACCATGCGCATGGCGAAGAAGAGCGGCAGACCGAGGGCCGCTGCGAAGAGAAGCCGGAGCCAGAAGTCCTCGTCCGACGCGTCGATCGCGACGATGCCGGCTGCCACGGCCACGATCGCCGAGCCGAGGACCAGTGGGAAGCTGGCCGCCGTGTCGCGAGCGCTCGTAATCAGACGGTCGACCGATGGAAAGCGCATCCAAACAAAGCTAACCGGGGTCTCTCGGCGTGACGAGAGCGCGGCCGCGGCCGTCAGTCAGATGATCGCTGCGATGAGGAGGGTCCCCCGATACCAGGCACGGCCGATTTGACCGCCCTACGTGCGTCCCTGTTCGTGCTCTCCGCCCTGGTGGTCAGCGAGGGCGCCGCGGGCCGGGTCCCGGCGGCTCTGGCCCAGCAGCCGCGTCCAGAGGTCGCTCTGACGGCCGTCGAGCGCGACACGGTGCTGGCGGACGCCTATCTGGATGAGCCGGTCCGAGCCCTGATAGAGCGCGCCCGCGCGGCGAGGGGGCGCATGGACACCACGCTCCAGAGCTTCGAGGTGACCTGGCGGGAGCGTGCGTATCTGGGATTGGATGCCGAGAGGCTCCGCCGGGAGCGGCTCCTCTTCCGTCAGGAGCGGGCTGCGCGCGTGCACTGGCGGCAGGGCGATGAGCGGATCGTCAGGTGGCTCGGGATCCGCCAGCAGTCTGCGTTTGGTCGGGCCGAGGAAGACCCGGAAATCACTTTCGCGTTCCTGGACCCGTCCTCGGATCGTCTCTTCCTGGGCGATGTGTGGGCCGTGCATCCGCTCGCCGACACGGCCGCGGTCCATTACCGCTACCGTAGCGGAGACACGCTGCAGATCCATCTCCCCGCCCTGGATCGGGCCGTGACGATGGTCGAGGTGGTCGTCGAGCCAAGGGAGGCCCGGTTCAACCTGGTCGCGGCCTCGCTCTGGCTCGACTTGGAGACGGCGCTTCTGGTAAGGGCCGTCTATCGCCCGGCTCGGGACTTCGACCTCGAGAAGGACCAGCCTGAAGAGGCGGGCGACGTTCCCCGGTTCCTGAAGCCGATTCGATTCGCCACGGACTGGGCGGTGATCGAGTACGGCCTTCAGGAGTTCCGGTGGTGGCTTCCGAGCCGCATGGCGTTCAAGGGCAGGGGGAGGATCGCGAGCGCCGCGACCTTCCCGCTCGAGGTCGAGTGGTCGTTCGATGAGTACGTGATGAACGCGCCCCAGACGCTTGATCCCGGGGAGGATCTGCCGGTGGGTTGGGAGCGCGTCGTCCTGCAAGGGGACAGTGCCCAGGACGGCTGGCGCGCCCGGCGCCGGAGGATGCGAGAACGGAACGGGGCGTCGGACGCCGAGGATGTGGAGCTCACGCCCGCGGAGATGGACGACCCGGACGCCGAGTCGGATCACTCGGACGCCGGCACGGCGATCGTCATCCTTCCTCCGCGGGAGATCCTGGAGAACTCGCCCGAGCTTCCCGAGCCGATAGGGACCGGGGAGCCCCTGTTCAGCCCGGAGGAGGTTCGCGCGGCCCGCAGCCAGCTGGAGGGGATCGAGCTGCCTCCGGAGGCCGCGGGAAGGCCGAGCCTCATCGGTCCGGTCAGCATGCTCCGCTACAACCGCGTGGAGGCTTTGAGTCTCGGGCTCGGTGTATCCGTGCCGACCGGCGCCCACACCGCGCTCAGGGTGAAGGGGCGATTCGGCGTGGCCGATCTCTACCCGAATGGGGAGCTCTACTTCGGCCGGACCACCGAGCGTGGAGAGATCGGCTTCGCCGTATATCGCCGCCTGGATCCGATCGGTGATTGGGGTAATCCTCTCGGGTTGGCCAACTCCTTCAACGCCCTCGTTCTCGGGACGGATGACGGCCAGTACTTCAGGGCCACCGGCGTCGAGGTCTCCGCGGGCCGGGTCCTCAGCCAGTTGCGATTGGACGGACGTCTCTTCGCAGAGCGGCAGCGAACGGCGGAGAAAAACACTGATGTCTCGCTAGCCAACCTTATAAGCGGCAACAAGTTTCAACCGGTGCTTCAAGCGGATTCTGGGGATGTCGTGGGCCTATCGACCCGCCTCCGGGTCTGGAGCTCGCCGGAATCTCCCGGCCCGGCGATCAGCGGCACCTTGTGGGGTGAGCTGGGTGGTGGGGACTTTGAGTACGCGCGCGTGGCCGGCTCGACGGCCGCCGTGCTCCCGCTGGGCCACCGGTTCGGGACGGCTATCGAGCTCGGTGCGGGGATCGCCGGTGGCACGGTACCGGCGCAACGTCGCTACTACCTGGGCGGGCCGTACACACTGCGTGGGTACGAGACGGGCGCGCGGCAGGGAGAGGACTTCTGGATGGGCCGGTTCGAGTTCGCGGCGCTGCTCGGACAGGTGGACCGCTTCGGCCCGGCGCGTGCGATCCGGCTGGTCGGCTTCTTCGACGCCGGTTGGGCGGGCGAGAGCTTCTCGACGGAGGGCTACGCGCTGGCGGTCGGCGGCGGCGTCTCTCTGCTGGACGGGCTGTTTCGGATCGACCTCGCCAAGGGGCTCAACGACGGCGGGGTCTGGAGGCTCTACTTCTACGGGGACGGTCTGTTCTGACCAGGCGCTGGCGGCTCTCTCGCGCTTCGCCAACGCCTGCTCGCCGCCTCGGTCCGTGCGGACCATGCGGGCATAGAGGGTGATCTTCGGGTCGAAGACGTAACTGAAGAGAAGCCGCGTCCACGACCGGTGCGCGTCCAGACCGTCATACCACTCTGACGCCGCCGCCTTGAGCTGGGGCAGCCGATGCCAGGGCACGGACGGGAAATCGTGGTGCTCGTTGTGGTACCCGACGTTGAAGGCCAACCGGTTCATGCCGCCGTAGTAGCTGAAGGTCTCCTGCGCGTCCTGGTTTTCGGTCACCATGTAATGCCGCTGGATCCAGCGGGCACCGAGGGGATGAAGGCCGGCGGCGAAGAACATCGAGGCGAGGAGATAGAGCAGGGCGGTCCACCCGAAGGCCATCACGATCAGCACGTCCGCCCCGAAGACGATGACCCAGTTGAGGAGAATCCAGCGGTCGAAAGTCTTGACCTCTTTGACTCGCATCGTGTGAACCGCCGCAAAGATCGGGAACAGCGCGAGCCAGAGCGCCTTCCGGATCGACGAATTGCCGACGAGCCTCGCCTCCCACTCGCTCGGAATGTCGGCGTCCAGCTCGTACACGCCCTGATAGGAGTGGTGCTTCAGGTGGTACCGCTGGAAGGAGACGGAGGTCGGAAACGCGCTCGGGATGTTGGCCAGACAGCCCGCCAACGTGTTGAAGATCCGCTTCTTGAAGATGAGGTTGTGGCAGCACTCGTGGATTTGCACGAACAAGGCGTGGTTCGCGACGGCTCCCACCGTGTAGGCGACGAGGAGAAAGACCCACCACGGCTTGCCGACGACCCAGGCGGCTGCGGCGATTTGAAGAGCTACGAGGGCGACGATCGCCAGAAAGCTGTACGGGTTTCTCCCGATGAGCTTGCGAACGTCGGGGTGCTCACGGAGAATGGCCTGCGTTCGGGCCTTGTGGGGCTCTGCCTCTGGGGAATACGAAAAACCTTCCGGCACGGAGGACAAGACACTCATCCTTTCAATCCAGTCAACGCTTTGTTCTGGAGCGGGTAGGACACCGACAAGGTATTCGAGGTCGCTCCTGCAGGCTATCCCGATGACGGCGGCATGAGCGCTCTTCGGCGTCGGGTGCCCGGTTGGGTTCGCACCCTCCTGGCCCTGATCGTGGCCCTGACGGTGCTCAGAGTCGTGGACTGGGCCGTGGCGCCGGCCCCGACCGCGGAGCTCGCGACCCAGACGCCGCCCGATCTTCGTCGCTGGGACTACATCGGCTGCTACGACCTCGAGGTGGATCCATGGAGCTTCAGCCGGTACGCGGCGAACTCGGACTCCGCCTCCCGAGCCCTCCTGACCGCGCCGAGCCGCGTCATGTTGCTACCGGATTCTCTGGATGAGTGGGGGCGAGCATACGGTACGCGCCGCGCCGC